>JBPYFF010000060.1:0-3833 GCA_051984455.1 Acidimicrobiales bacterium
TGGGTGCTCTCCGGCTCCAAGATGTTCTGCTCGAACGGCGCGCGGGCCGACTGGGTGGTGGTGTGGGCGACCGTTGACCCTGGTCTCGGTCGCGAAGGTCACCGCGCTTTCGTCGTCGAGCGCGGCACCCCCGGGTTCGAGGTGATCAGGATCGAGCACAAGATGGGGTCCCGGGGCTATGAGACCGCCAGCTTCTCGCTCGACCACGTACGCGTGTCGGCCGGGAACCTCCTGGGCGGCGAGTCGTTCTACCAGTCTCGCCGGGGCTTCAAGGGGGCCATGGCCACGTTCAACATCACCCGGCCCATTCACGCCGCGCAGGGTGTCGGCATGGGGCGCGCCGCCCTCGACCTGGCCATCGACTTCGTCCGGTTTGAGTACCCGACACACGGCAGACGCCGGGAGCGGGCCCTCGAGCGGATGGCTGACATCCGCCGGGGCCTCCACGCCGCCCGGCTCCTGTGCATGCACGCCGTGTGGCTGGCCGCGCATGACAAACCGAACACGCTAGAGGCGTCCTACTCGAAGCTCTACGCTCCGCCGATTGTCTTGCGCGCTGTCTCCACGGCCATGGACGTGATCGGAGAGGATGCCGTACGGAGGGACGCCATGATCGAGAAGCTCTACCGCGACGTGAAGATCCTGGACATTGGTGAAGGAACCCAGCAGGTGCAGCGTGTCGTGGTGGCCCGCCAGCTCTTCGGCTTCCCCCGCGACCCCTGACCCCAGTTCGGAGGCCGGAAATTCACGCAGCAACAATCGTGGCCGCGAGCGCTATCCGATGGTCCTTCGCCCAGGGCGGACCGAGCCTCGTGCGCGGGCCGTGGAGGACCTCGTTGGCCCGCTCACCGAGGATGCGGGCCGCTTGGTCCTCCACATCCTTGGCGGTGTAGAGATGGACATCCCAGCCGCGATCACCAGCAAGTTGAGCCAGCACCTGGCGGTACATGATCGAGTCGGCGTGGCTCTCGTAGGGTGTACGACGCTGGACGGCGATGTTGTCGGGGAAGTCGAGCGGCCAGGCTCGCAGGGACATCGAGACGATGGGCTCAGGTAGGACCTCGGCCAGTTCATCCAGCGAGGCTGATCCTGCCCGCATCGCGGACGCCCGCACCTTCGCTACCAGCGCGCTCGTGGCGGCGTCATCAAGTGGCTTGCCTTCGTGGTGAATCGGTGCCATCGGCATGCCAGGCTCGATCAGCTCGATCCGACGGCGGTCTACGACCTCGTGGTCGGCCGACGCCGCGACGGCCACGGCCCAGCCGAAATGATGGGCGATGCCCAGGCGCATGCCCCCGATTCTGCCCGCCCTGAGTGGGAGGGATGACTACGATCCGCCGCTATGGCCAGGTCGTTTGATTTCGTGGTGGTCGGGGGTGGGTCGGCAGGTGCGGTCGTCGCCGCCCGGCTGTCGGAGGACCCGGGTTGCCGGGTGGCACTTGTCGAGGCGGGCGGCACGCCACCACCGCGGGAGTTGATGCCCGCTGCCTGCCCTTCGCTGCAGATGAATCCGGAGACCGACTGGATGTACACCGCCGACGCCGGCAACTGTGGCCTCGGGCTGACCGGCGGCAGGATGATGGTGCCGCGGGGCAAAATGCTGGGTGGGTCTTCCGGGATCAACTACATGGCCTATGTGCGCGGCCACCCGGGCGACTTCGACGCTTGGGCAGCAGACGGTGCGACCGGGTGGAGCTACGACGATGTGCTGCCCTATTTCAAGAAGAGTGAGGGACTGGCCCCGAGCGGCGACATCGTCGTCGATACCGAGGCACACAACACACAGGGTCAACTGGGTGTTTCCGTGCGGGCTCCTGTCCTGGCGGGTGCAAGTGAGTTCGTCGACGCCGCGGTTGCCGCCGGGATCTGTCGGGGCGACTACAACGGTCGCGACCGGGGCGGCCCGAACGGCGTCGTGTCGCTGCTTCAGACCACGACCCGCAATGGCCAACGGTCCAGCACTTACCATGCGTTCCTTGAGGGCGAGGCGGAGCGCCGGCCGAACCTGGAATTGATCTGCGGGGCGCAGGTCACAAGGGTCACCCTGGCGGGTAATCCCGGTGCGCTGCGTGCGACTGGCGTCGAGTACCGAACCGCCGAGGGTAAGACGGTGGTTGCCGAGGCCGCCAAAGAAGTAATCCTCAGCGCTGGGGCTATCGGTTCGCCCCAGCTTCTGATGCTGTCCGGCATTGGACCGAAACGGGAACTCGAAGCTCTGGGTGTCCCATGCCGGCTGGACGCTCCCGAGGTGGGCAAGCACCTCAAGGATCACCTGCAAGTTGGGCTCCTGTTCCCAGCGCCCGGCGCCGGCATCTCGATGAGCCAGATGGGCCTGTCCATGGGGCCCGACGCGCTGCGTGCGCCGGCAGGGCCCCTACCGGCCGACCCGGCCGATGATGCCGACTTGCCCGAGGAGCTCCGCGCCCTGCGGGCCGAAGCCGAACGGCGCTTGACCGAGTGGTCCACGAGCGGCCAGGGCCTCGTCTCGTCGTCGCTGTACGAGGCATGCGCCTGGTACTCCACCGGACTCGGTGACCACCACACTCACGACGCCCAGCTCGGGTTCTTCGTCTGCGGCTACAACCGCGACATCTGGCAGAACCTGCTGCGGGTCAACCCGGACACCTATTTCGATGACGCCGATGCACGTCTTGCGCCCGACGCCGAGACGGTGATCATCCTCGCCAACCCGGTGCAACCCCACAGCGAGGGCGAAATCCTGCTCGCCAGCGCTGATCCACTCGACCCCCCTGACATCCGCATGAACTACTACGACGACCCCTACGACATGGAGGTCATGGTCGCCGTACTTCGAAGAGCGGTCGACGTCATGGCTCACTGGCCCGTCCATCGCAAGATCGGCCCCCTGTTCGTGCCCCCGGCGCTCGCCGCCAAACACGGATACGTCTCCGGCGAGGCCCCAAGCGAGGCTCTGCTGGAAGACCTGGCTCGCCATTATTCCTTCACCGTCTACCACCTGACTTCGACCTGTCGTATGGGAAGCGTCGTCGATCCGGGCCTGCGGGTCATTGGCATCGCCGGTCTGCGGGTGGCCGACGCCAGCGTCATGCCGAACGTCACCAGCGGCAACACCAACGCCCCCTCCATCATGATCGGAGAAAAGGCAGCCGAGATGCTCGCCGCCGACCACGGCATACAGCTCAAAGAGTTCGTCGGGCAACGGGGATGAGACCGAGATCCAACGACACTCCCTCGACCTGCATCGGCATGGCGGGCGTTGATTCCCCTCAAACTGCTGTGCGGGATCCGAAAAGCACGATATCCGCTCGCCGCTAGGGTGAGCCCGGTGCCGGGTGACATCGTCGAGGTCTTCGTGGTGGCCCGCAATCCTGAGCCGTCCCGGCTTC
This sequence comes from Acidimicrobiales bacterium, assembly GCA_051984455.1. GTDB lineage: Bacteria > Actinomycetota > Acidimicrobiia > Acidimicrobiales > Palsa-688 > JBPYFF01. The sequence continues at coordinate 3,369 of JBPYFF010000060.1, forward strand.
CCTACCTGATCAGACTCCCGCTTCGGGACGGACCCTTGGTGCTGAAGGCCGCCGAAATCTGGCCTCGCACGGCCAAGGTGTACTGCCACCGCGCCAACGATTGGCCCGAGCGACCCGCCGTCGTCGACGAGGCGCCGGTCCGCTCGTGCGTCCGCCGCGGTACCGCGATCGACCTGGTTCTCGACCGGCCCAAGGAGAACCGTTCGCAGATCATCTTCACCAGCATCAGGGGCCGCGAGGGCATCTTTTGGCAGACTCCGAAGACGACCCGTCGTTCTCGTCCGACCGTACGGGTCCCCACCCGACGGGCATCGAGCCTGAGCGATATTGCGATCGCCATCGACACGCGGGAGCGCTATCCATTCCGTTTCTCGCGCCAGGCCGCGTCGACCTACCGCCGTGCCCTTCCGGCCGGGGACTATGGCGTGGAACACGGCGGTGAGATCGTGGCCGCGGTTGAGCGCA
>JBPYFF010000061.1:0-11209 GCA_051984455.1 Acidimicrobiales bacterium
CGGTGCCATTCTGCTGGCGGCCGGGGCGGGGATCTGCTTTGCCTTTCAGGCCGCGGTCACCAAGGAGTTTGTCGGCCAGCTTGGGCATGGACTCGCGGCCCTGCTCACCTCGTGGACGCCGTACGCCCTGCTCGTCACCGCGCTGATCGGCTTCGCCCTGCAGCAGACGGCACTCAAGAAGGGACAGCTCGCCCCGGCAATGGCCTCGAGCAACTCCATGACCTTGATCGCCAGCGTGATCATCGGCTCAGCCGTGTTCGGGGAGACCATCTCGCAGGGTGGTGGGCTGCCCCTCGCCATCCTGGGTCTCGTCATGGCGGTCGCGGGCATCGCTGCACTGGCCCTGGGACAGGAGCCGGTGGAGGACTCCGCCCGGCCACTCCCGGGGCCTGCGCCTGACCGGACTGAGCCGGCGATCGGGGGCACTCCGGTCGAGCCGGGCTAAACAACGTTCAACCCGTGTCGTCGGCGACCGGTGGGATTACTGCGACGGTGGTCGGGCTGTTGCTGACGAGGTAGCTGGAAACGCCACCGGTGCGAAGGCCGCGCAGCCGGCTGGTTCCCCGCCGGCCGACGACGATGAGCTTGGCATCCAGGCGCTCGGCCACCTCCGCCAGCTTGGCCCGGGCTTCGCCTTCAACCTCGATCGAGCCAACCTCTGTACCGCCCCCGGCTACCCAGCCCTCGACCGAGCTCTGTGCCTCCGCTCGAAGGCGCTTGTGCAGCCGGGGGTTGACCTCCGACACACCGGCCTCCCAGGCATACGCCGCGGCCACGCGGGCACCGGTCATCTGCCCGAGCGTGATCGCCCAGTCCAGCGCTCTCGCGGCACCGTCGCTACCGTCCTTGCCGACCAGGATGACGCCGTCGCGGTCGACCGGTGGACGATCATGGCGGACGATGACAACGGGGCAGGGCGCGTACTCGATGCACTCGCGGCTGACCGAACCCAGCAACAATCCTGCGAACCCCCCCCGACCACGGCTGCCCAGCACCAGGACGTTGTCCGCGGTGAGGGTCTGGAGGATGGCGGCTGCCGCAGGGCCCCGCAGGGCCTCGATGCTGAGGGAGCGCGGGACGACTCCGAGCACCCTGGTAACGAGGTCACGGATGTCCTCCGCCGTGCGCTCGTCCATCTCCGCCGGAGAGACGAGGGGTGCCGTGCCAGGCACCACCGACAGTTTCGGATACGTCCAGGCTTCGACGGCGCGCACCGGAACATTGGCGAGTGACGCCACGTCCACGGCCCACCGCAACGCCAGTTCGCTCTCCTCGGACCCGTCGAGGCCAACTACGAATTCGTCCATCGGCATCTCCTGATTCTGATACGGCTGACGCCTTGCGGGCGAGTTCCCCGCTCGTAGGCTTGCGCGGTGGCCGACTGGACGACAATCTCGTCGCTGGCAACCGCGGCCGGCACCCTCGTGCTGGCAGTAGCGACGTTCTCCTCCGTTCGTTCGGCCAACCGGGCGGCCCGCGTGGCGGAACGGGCCCTTGAGGTCGGTGAACGGCCGGTTCTCTTCCCCTCGCGCCTGGACGACGCTGCCCAGAAGATCAGATGGGGCGACGATCACCTCGTCCGCCTCCCTGGCGGGAGGGCGACCGTCGAAGAGGTCGACGGCAACATCTACCTGGCCATGTCACTTCGAAACGTGGCCGCGGGAATTGCCGTGCTCCATGGCTGGCGGGGCGAGCCGGCCGTCCGTCCGGCCAGGCTGAGCGCCCCGGCTGGCCAGCGACCGGATGCATTCTTGACGCCTCCGGCCCTGGAGGAGTTTCACCTGCAGGGCCGTGACCTGTATGTGCCGTCGGGGGAGATGAGCTTCTGGCAGGCCGCCATCCGCGACTATGAGGATCCGGATCGCGGCCCTATCCACGAGGCGATCGAAGCCGGCGCCTCGCTCAGCATCGATTTGTTGTACGGCGATCACGAGGGAGGCCAACGCACCATCAGCCGGTTCATGGTGAGTCCGCTGGATCAAGGATCCGAATGGCTGTGTTCGGTCGTCCGTCACTGGAACCTTGACCGTCAGGACCCGCGATAGCACCTCACTTGGAGGCACCTGGCACCGACACGATAAACAGTGCGCGGTGCGCTACGGAGTTTTCCTGCCGCCGTTCGACGAGCTGGCCGACGCACGGCTTCTGGCCGAGTTGGCGGCTCGAGCTGAGGCTGCGGGCTGGGATGGAGTGTTCCTGTGGGACCACGTCCTCTACCGGGCCCCTGTCGTCGCGATCGCGGACCCGTGGATCGCCCTGGCCGCGATGGCGGTCGCCACCCGGCGGATCATTCTCGGCGCCCTCGTGACCCCGCTGGCTCGGCGCCGCCCCTGGATCGTTGCTCGCCAGGTCACCACCCTCGACCGTCTGGCGGAGGGGCGATTGGTTCTCGGCGGCGGGCTCGGCACGGATCGCAGCGGCCGCGAACTCTCGTCCTTCGGCGAGGAGCTGGACGACCGCCGGCGGGCCGCCATGCTCGATGAGGCACTTGCGTTGATCCAGCAGCTGCTGACCGGGGAGGACGTGAGCTACCACGGACACCATTACATTGCAGATGGGGTGCGCATGCGTCCCCGGCCATACGGAGACCGGATTCTCCCGGTGTGGATGGCTGCGGTCTGGCCGCACCTGAAACCGGTCCGGCGGGCGCTGGACTACCAGGGTTTGTTTCTGATCGGCACCGACCGTCCAGCTGACGTGGCCAAAGTGGCCGAAATCGTGAGCCAGGAACGGACCCGGACTGATGGCTTCGAGCTGGTGGTGGAGGGCGGCCCCGAGGACGACCCGGCGCCGATGGAGGCATCGGGAGCGACCTGGTGGCTGGTGGGTTTCGAACCCTTCACCCTCGAGAGGAGCGCGGTAGAGGCAGCGATCGACCGAGGACCTCCCCTGTCATCCCCTATCTCCGAACACCCATCTGGTCGGTGAGCCCGTGAAATCGTCTTCGGTGAGGCCGAACGCCCACCTCGGGCGAACTCGAAGGCAGACGTTGACAGCCGGATCGAGCATCTCGATCGAGTAATCGGTGTGGTATTTCGCATTCTCCAGGTCCAGGACCAGCTGGAGCGTCGGATGATCCGAGACGACCTCGGCGTCGCCCTCGATCACGACCGGCTCGAGAGCATTGTCCGTCGCGATGGTGCAGCGCGGGCGGACGGCCAGGTTGGCCGCTTTTCGCGAGGCCTTGCTGCTGCTGAACCACAGCGAGCCGTCGTGCCAGACCGCCCAGACCGGCATGAGGTGCGGACGGCCGTCCGGCCATACGGTGGCAACCCAGTAATCGTGCGAGGAGCCGAGCCGCTCCTCGGCCCACGACCACGGCAACAGACCCGTACCCTGATCGGGCCCGAGCAATCCGTAGCCCGGCATGTGCGGCCGGCTGGCCACCGGTCCTTCGGTCATCGCGTTCACGAGGTCATCCTCGCATCCTCACGCGTTCTCGGAAGACTTACCCACATCTCGTGTGGGTAAGTCTTCCGAGAATGCATTTTTACGAGTCGGGAGCCTCCCTCGAGGACCCCCTGGGTGGCATCACCAGCACAGTTCCCTGGGCCAGCCCGGCCAGGCGGTCCTCATTGGTGACCGTGACCTGAACCACCGCGGTTCGCTTGGTCATGCTGACGATGACGGCTTCGGCCGTGAGCTCGCCCTCCCTCACCGGTGCCAGCAGGTTCAGTTTGAACTCGGTGGTGGCCGCCCACGCCCCCGGCTGAATGACGGGGTACAGCACCGACCCCAGGACGTGGTCCACCAGTGCCGCGAGGGCACCTCCGTGAAGCGATCCGAAGGGATTCAGGAGCTCCGGCCTCACCTGGAAGGCGGCGACCAGCCTTCCCGGACCGATCTCTACCGTTCGGATCCCGAGGTAGCCGGGTAGTCCCGCTTCGGCGGCGCGGCTGTCACGGACGCGCTCTACCAGCTCAGGGTTGTAGAGAGGAAAATCCGGAGAAGCGAGAGGGGCCATGCCCACCATCTTTGTGTCCGGACGGACGAGCGGCGACAGGGGGGGCTCACTGCTGACCGCAAGCAGTGACGAGCGTCACTTCAGGGGAAAACCTGAATCCCTGTTTGACCCGCCGACAGTAAGGTTCTCGTATGGCTGACCAGGCGCAGTTCGCCGAACTCGCCATGGAGCACATGGGTTCCCTGTACACGGCCGCATTGCGGATGACGCGCAATCCGGCCGATGCGGAGGACCTTGTCCAGGAGACCTACCTGAAGGCCTATCGCGCCTTTGGCACCTTCCAGGCCGGGACCAACTTGAAGGCCTGGCTCTACAAGATCCTCACCAACACATTCATCAACAGCTACCGGTCCAGAAAGCGGCGGCCCGAGCAGACCGAGCTCGATGACGTGGAAGACCTCTATCTGTACCGCCGGCTGGGGGGGTTGGAGGCGGCCGCGGCGGGACGAAGCGCGGAAGAAGAGGTCCTGGAGCACTTCACCGAGGGCGACGTGAAAAGGGCCATCGAGGCGCTCCCGGAGCAGTTTCGCATGGCTGTCCTGCTGGCCGATGTCGAAGGATTCTCGTACAAGGAGATCGCCGACATTCTCGACGTCCCGATCGGTACGGTAATGAGCCGGCTGCACCGAGGAAGAAAGGCGCTGCAAAAAGCGTTGTTCGACTTTGGTATGGAGCGTGGGCTGGTGGCCAGCACGGAGAGCCAGGGTTCGAGTTGATGGAAACAGGCGGAGCAGGGGACGGCGGGGAGACCTCCGAGCAAGACCTCGCCGTCTGGTTGGGCGGCTATGACTGCCAGCAGGCAATGCAGACGCTGTATCACTTTCTCGACGGCGAACTGACCGAGGATCGGCGCAAGGTGATCCAGCATCACCTCGAAGAGTGCGGCCCCTGTCTCGAGGCGTTTGACTTCGAGGCTGAGCTCAAGGTCGTGATCGCTCGCAAGTGCCACGACGAAGTGCCCGATCATCTGCGCCAGAGGGTTCTGCGCGCTTTGACAGAAGCCCACGACGATCCGACCTCCGATGGAATGTCCCTCGCCTAGCGAGTGTTGTCTTTGTCATGAGTGAGCGGTCCTTGGGAGGTCACACTCTCACCGGAAGTGAGCGTCCGTCGAAGGCGTTCGGTAAGGGCCGGGTCTGCCGTCAGCCCGGTTGCGGGACTCGCCTGTCGATGTACAACAACGGCAAGTATTGCTATCAGCACGAGCCGATGGCAGTGCCGAGGACGCGGGGCCGCAAGATCGCGTAGGTGATCGTTGGGCAGCGGAGCCCTCCAACCCGGTCCGCCCCGGACCCGGCAACGGCGGACACTTGGGTAGGATCGCCGGTATGGGCCTCCTCGCAGCAAAGGTCTGGACCTATTGGCTTTCCATCTTCATCATCGTTCCGATCGTGCTCCTCGTGATCGGTATCGGAATCGCCTACCTGGTCAAGGTCGTCAGCCTGAAATACCCGCGGCAGTAGTGGGGTGACCGATCCGGTCGCCTGGGACTTGGCCGAACGCGTAGCCACCCGGGTCGCAGGAAGAGAACCGCTCGAGGACTCCTACCTCTACGCTGCCCTTCAGCCCGACTTCGAGGAGTTGACCGCCCTGGCCGAGAAGCTGGTCGAGGCGGAGACCGGCCTCAAGTCACTCGCCGGCCCGGCGCGGGCAAGGGTGACCAACCGGTCAGGCTGGGTCCGGGCCAACATTGCCGCCTTCCAGCGGCTCCTCCGCCCGGTCACCGACCGGCTGGGCGAGGCCTTCGACCATCCACCGACACTCGGACGGGTCTCGGTACCCGTGGCCAGGGTCGGCCGAACCGTCGCCGGCAGCCAGGTCGGCCTGCTGCTCGGCTGGATGAGCACCCGTGTCCTCGGCCAGTACGACCAGCTCCTGATCGAGGAGGAAAGCCCCGACGATCAGGACATCGTCTATTACGTCGGGCCGAACGTGCTTGCCCTGGAGAAGCGCTTCGCCTTTCCCCCGAGGGAATTCCGGCTCTGGCTGGCCCTCCACGAGGTGACCCACCGGATGCAGTTCACCGGGATCCCCTGGATGCGACCGCATTTCCTGTCACTGGTTGAATCGACCCTTGCCGGTGTCGACCCCGATCCCCGGCGCTTCCTCGACGCGCTGCGAAGGGCAACCGAGCAGGTCCGCAAGGGCGACAACCCGCTCGAGGACGGGGGCCTCCTGACCCTTCTCGCCGGGCCTGAGCAGTACGAGGCGATTCAGCAGGTGGGCGGGTTGATGAGCCTGCTCGAAGGCCACGGCGACGTCACCATGGACCGGGCCGGCGCCAGCCAGATTCCGAGTGCCGACCGGTTCAGCCGGGTCCTGCGCCAGCGTCGTCAGCAGCGAGGAGCCATGAAAGTGGTCTTCACCCTGGTCGGCCTCGACGCCAAACTCCGGCAGTACGAGCAGGGCGAGCGCTTCATCGCCGCGGTCGAGGACGAGGGAGGTCCGGAGCTGCTGGCGTACGCCTGGCGGGGACCCGAGTGGCTGCCGAGCTTGAACGAGATCCGAACCCCGCAACGGTGGATCGAGCGGGTCCGCTCCGGCCAGCCGGCCGCCGCCAGCTAATCACCCCGTCCCGACAAAGAGTGCTTTGCCGGAAATAGGGCAAATGTTCTCGGCGCGCGCGGGGCTCTGGTCGGGCCACTACCGTGTGACAACTCCGTATGGCAACAGTGCTGGTCGTCGACGACGAAGCGGATCTGCGGGAGCTGGTCCGGCTGAACCTCTCCCTCGACGGCCACCGGGTTGTCGGGGCGGCTGACGGCGATGAGGCCCTCCATCTGGCTGGTCGGGAGAACCCCGATGTGATCTTGCTCGACATCATGATGCCGAGGCGAGATGGCTGGGAAACGCTGGGGGCGATCAAGGCGGACAATGGCGGACTGGCAGAAGTTCCCGTCCTCATGTTGAGCGCCCATTCCGATGAGGGTGACCAGCTGTGCGCGGCCATCGAGGGCGCCATTCGGTATATCACCAAGCCCTTCTCGGTGGACACCCTTCGCAGCGCCGTCAACCAGGCGGTCATCGCCGGCCCGGAACCAATCGTGCGCCGCCAGGCCCAGACGGACGCCCTCCGGCGACTGGCCTGGTTGGAAGGCAGGCAGGCGGTCAGGAACGCAATCCCGCCGGCTCCGGCGAGTCCGCCCACTCGAGGGCCGGCGACAAGGCAGCCCGAGCGGATGGCAATGCCCCGCCTGACCCGGCTCGAGTCACTCGAGTCAACCGTGCCTGTGGCCAGGCCGGCCCGAGCCCGGGAATGCTCAGTGGCCCCGGCCGGTGCTCTCTCGTCCCGGCAACGGGAGCTTCTCGAGACGCTGGCAACGGCGGAGAGCGTGAGGCAGGCAGCCGAGCGGCTGGGAGTGAGTCGAAGCTATGCCTATGCCAGCGTCCGGCGGATCGCCCAGAAGCTGGGCGTGTCAAGCGGGCGCAAGCTGATCGCACTGGCCCGACACGGCATGTTGCACGAGGGTCGCCAGCTGCCGTCAGGGTCGTGATAGGGGTGAGGGCGGTGGTGGGTGGACCGCTTGTCTGTTCCCTCCTTGAGCGCTGCTCCTTTCCTCCGCCTCGTACCGACGTGACCTGCGCCGTGTCCGGCGGGGCGGATTCGCTGGCGCTGGTCGCGCTCTCAGTCGCGGCCGGGCTGAAGGTAACCGCGGTGCACGTCGACCACGGCCTCCGCGCCGGAACGCAGGCCGAGGCCGAACAGGTGGTGGACGTGGTGGCGACCCTGGGGGTCTTCTGCGAGACCCGCCGGGTCGTGGTGCCCCCCGGGCCGAACCTCGAGGCCAGAGCCCGGCAAGCCCGTTACGCGGTGTTGCCGGAGGGCGTACTGGTCGGGCACACCGCCGACGACCAGGCCGAGACCATCCTCCTGAACCTGCTGCGGGGTGCCGGCCTGGACGGGTTGACGGGGATGCGCAGGGGGATGCGCCCCGGGATGCGAACCCGGATGCGCACCGGGACACCGGTTGGCCGACCACTCCTTGGACTGCGCCGGGCCGAGACCCGGGCGCTGTGCCGGCAACTGCGACTGACGGCCATCGAGGATCCGTCCAACGAGGATCCCCGGTTTCTGCGCAACCGGGTTCGGGCCGAACTGCTCCCGCACCTGGCCGAGCTGAGCGGCCGTGATCCCGTCCCGATTCTGACGCGGCAGGCGGAACTGCTCGCGGACGAAGCCGGCCTGCTCGACGACCTGGCCGAGGCGATCGATCCGACCGACGCCCGCGCCCTCTCCGCCGCAGATCCAGTGCTGGCCCGGCGGGCGGTCCGCGCCTGGCTGCGCGATACGGCGGGAACCGAACACCACCCGCCGTCTGCGGCCGAGGTGGAACGCGTCCTGTCAGTGGCAGCCGGCCACACCGTGGCGTGCGAGCTTCCCGGACGACGGCGCGTTCGGCGATCCCGGGGCCGTCTCCAGCTGGAGCAGCCAGAGCACCGCTAACGTCTCGACCCGCATGGCGGCCCCAAGCAGTCCCTACGGCGAACAGGACGCTGACCCTGCCCTCGGCCCACTGGTCGTCGCGGAGGAAGATCTCCAGCGCCGGATCGCCGAGCTCGGTGACCAGATCACCGATGACTACGAGGGCCGGGCCCCACTCCTGGTGGGCGTGCTCAAGGGAGCGTTTGTCTTCATGAGCGACCTCGCCCGGGCCATCCGCCTCCCGGTCGAGTTCGACTTCATGGCAGTGGCGTCCTACGGAACGGCGACGCGCACCAGTGGTGTGGTGCGAATCTTGAAGGACCTCGATCTCGACCTGACTGGCCGGCATGTGCTCGTGGTTGAGGACATCGTGGACTCCGGACTGACCCTTTCCTACCTGCGCCGCAACTTGCTGGCCCGGAACCCCGCCAGCCTGGAGGTCTGTGCCCTGCTGGTGAAAGAAGGAATGCAGCGGACCGACCCTGACCTCGCCTACATCGGCTTCCGGATCCCACCGGACTTCGTCGTCGGGTACGGCCTGGATGCGGCCGAGCGCTACCGCAACCTCCCGTACGTGTGCTTATACCAGGAGCCAGTCCCGTAGGCTGGGACCAGCAACGGGGCGTTGGAAGCGCCCGAAGGCGAGCGAACCATGAAGGCGACAGCAAGGGAACAACCAACCGGCAACGGCCGGGTCCGCAAGGGCGTAGACCTGAGCAGGATCGAGGCCGCTGTCCAGGAGATCCTGATCGCGATCGGTGAGGACCCCGGGCGCGATGGACTGATCGACACTCCTCGACGGGTCGCCAAGATGTACTCCGAGATCTTCTCCGGGCTGCATCAAGACCCTGGCCACCACCTCACGGTCACGTTCGAGGCGGGTCACGACGAGATGGTGATGGTCAAGGACATACCGCTCTACAGCGTCTGCGAGCACCACCTGATTCCGTGGATCGGCAAAGCCCATGTCGCGTACATCCCCAACGAGGACGGGCGGATCACGGGCCTGTCGAAGGTGGCCCGCCTGGTCGAGGGCTACTCCCACCGGCCTCAGGTCCAGGAACGGCTCACCACCCAGGTGGCCGACGCCATCGAGGAGGTGCTGCAACCGCGGGGTGTCCTGGTCGTCGTGGAGGCCGAGCATCTGTGCATGTCCATGCGTGGGGTGCGCAAGCCGGGAACCACGACCGTCACCTCGGCCGTGCGGGGCCTGTTTCGGGACAGCTACGCCACCCGGGCCGAGGCAATGAGCTTCATCCACGGCAGCCGGCAGCACTGACGTTCCCCGCTGCCGTTCCCCGCTACCCTTCCGCGGCCGCCTGTACCCTGAGGCGGTGACCCTGGTGATGGGCGTGCTCAACGTCACGCCCGACTCCTTTTCGGACGGTGGTTGCTGGTATGGCCACGAGCCCGCCGTGGGTCACGGCCTCACCCTGGTGCGCGAGGGAGCTGACGTCGTCGACGTGGGCGGCGAGTCGACCCGCCCCGGTGCCAGTCCGGTCGATGAGGCGGAGGAATGCCGGCGGATCTTGCCGGTGATCGAAGCGGTCGCGGCCAGCGGGGTCCGGGTGTCGGTCGACACGAGAAAGGCGGCGGTGGCGAAGGCGGCGGTCAAGGCCGGCGCCACACTGATTAACGACGTATCCGCCTCGCTGTGGCCGGTCGCGGCGGAGGAAGGGGTTGGGTGGGTCGCGATGCATATGCGGGGGGAACCCCCGACCATGCAGGCCGACCCTCGTTATGGCGACGTGGTCGCCGAGGTACGCGACTTCCTGGTCGACCGGGCCGCTCGTGCGACGGCCGCGGGCGTGTCTGAGGTATGGATCGATCCCGGGATCGGCTTCGGCAAGACCCAGGAACACAACTTGACGCTTCTCCGCCACCTCGACCGGTTGGTGGAAACCGGTGTTCCCGTTCTCGTCGGGACCAGCCGGAAGACCTTCCTCGGGCGGTTGAGCGCCGCCGCCGACGGTTCGCCCGGCCGGCCAACTCCGACCGACGACCGGCTGGAAGCGTCGCTCGCCTCGGCCGTCTGGGCCATGAGCCGGGGCGCGGCGATGCTCAGGGTGCACGATGTTCGGCCAACCGTCGAAGCCGTCCGGCTCGCCCAGGACCGGGTGAGCGCATGAGGGGGAAGTGGGCCAAGGGGATCGCCCCGCGGTTCTTCGCCTGGATCATCAAAGACCGGCTGGCCATCAGCGAGCGGCCGGGCGGCTATGCCCGTAATCACCGCCGGGTGCGCCGGCAGGAGGAGATCCTGTGGCTCCGGGGGGAGGGCTTTACCCGGGTTGTCTCGCTGCTGCCGTCGCCTCACAATCTCCACGCCTACGACGAGCTGGGGGTCCTGTGGGCGCATATCCCGTTCGGACCGCACGATGACCCGCACGTCGTTCTGCCCGATCTCTACAAGCAGCTCAAGGACTGGCTGGCTGCGGGCGAGCACATCCTCGTCCACCAGGAAGAGCTGGGCGACCGGCTCATGGGCGTGGTGGCGGGATACCTGCGGTGGTCGGGCCTCATCGCCGACGGGCCTCAGGCCATCGCGGTTGTCGAACAGATCATGCATCGCCAGATGGGCCCGGACGGCCGGGAACTGGTCGCCATCGTCCCGGATCTCGCCGGCAACAACAGCTGAGCCTCAGCCGGGGATCGCGTGGATCACATCCAGCTGCGGGGCCTCCGGGCCGTGGGGACTCATGGCGTACTGCCGGAGGAACAGCAGCGGGCCCAGCCGTTCGAAGTTGACATCGATATCGCGGCCGACCTGAGCGAGGCAGGCCGATCGGACGCGCTCGCCGATACCGTCGATTATGGGGGTATCG
>JBPYFF010000062.1:0-3547 GCA_051984455.1 Acidimicrobiales bacterium
ACATGATCTCGATGGCGTCGAGGACGCACGCGGGCCCAACGGACCGCAGCGCCCGGTCGCCTGAGCTCCGGCGGGGCGGCAATGTAGAGGTCAAGAGGACCAGCGGCCGGACGCGCCGAGCAGCGAACACGCTCACCCTGCCAAGGCACTTCCACAGCGTGTCGGCTCGGAAAAGACCGTCTCCCGTGTTGGTATACGCCCCCGTGATGTCGAAGTGCCAGGGTTGTCCGTTGCGATCGGCCGCGACGATACCGATGCTGAGACCCAACCCCGGTAGCTTGCGGTCGACATCCAGGACCGCGAAACCAGCCCGTTCGACCATCGCCAATGCCAGCGCACGGGTCGCCTTGCCCTCGACGGTCGCACGGTCGTGGTCGTCGGGACCGCTCGCGGCGACCCTGACATGTTCATCCTTGACCCGCTGACGGGCGATGCGGATGTAACTCTCATCGGTGTCGTAGCCGGCGAAGCGCCGGTCGCGCCGGGCAGATGCGACCGCCGTGGCCCCTGCGCCGACGAACGGGTCGAGAACGAGATCACCGCGGAAGGTGTACAGGTCGATCAGGCGGAGCGGCAGCTCGACGGGAAACGGGGCGGGGTGACCGACCCGGGTGGCGCTTTCGGAAGGGATTCGCCACAGGTCGAGCGTCGCGTCCAGGAACTCGTCGGTCGAGATCGAGCTGTCGAAGGGGAGCCCACGGGACTGGCGTGCCGCGTGACTTACCGCCCGGTCGAAGCGGCCCTTCGACGCGATGACCACTCGCTCGGTGACATCACGGAGCACCGGGTTGGCGGCGGAGCGAAATGACCCCCACGCGCACGAGCCCGATGCCGCGTCCGCCTTGGCCCAGATGACCTCGCCTCGCAACAGAAGACCGAGGTCGTCCTGGAGGATCCGGATGACGTCGGCCGACAGCGAGCGATAGGGCTGCCGGCCCAGGTTGGCGACATTGACGGCGATGCGGCCACCCGGCTCGAGGACTCGCGTGCACTCGGCGAACACGTCGCGAAGTAGTTGCAGGTACTCGAAATAGGTGGCCGGCACACCGGTACTACCGAGCGCCTCCTCGTACGCTTTGCCGGCGAAGTAGGGAGGTGAGGTGACGACGAGGGCAACCGAATTGTCGGGGAGCTGCATCCGCCGGGCGTCAGCACAGACCAACGGCTCGTCCAGCTCGAACGGCGGCTTGACGTCATCGTCAGCGGACAGCTCCGGAGGGCGGAACCGCGCGTAGAAGTCACTGGCATCGTGACTCTCCCGCCGGCCGACACCGAAACGGCTGGTGGCTGTCATCGGGCTGACGCTAGCCAGCGACCCGTAGAGTCGACGGTGATGCCCCCCGCGACCCAGCCCGCCTGGGCCATTCACCTTCCGCCGAACGTGAGGTGGCAGGACGTCGATCTCCTCTCCGGCAAGAGTGTCCCGGCGGCGACGGCCAGATGGGCGAGGCTCGGTCCAGACGTTGCTGTCGTCTACCAGCAGGGCAGGGGATGGCTCAGCCGGGGCGAGCTCGACGAACGAAGCGCCATTGTCGCCGGCCGACTGGCGAGAGCGGGGCTCCGTCCCGGCGACCGTGTCCTTTTCAGCGCGAGCGCGTCAATCCCGCTGGTCGTGGCGCACCTGGCCGCTCTGCGGTCGGGACTGGTCGTGGTGCCCGCCAACACCGCGTACCGGGAGGCCGAGCTCTTGCACCTTGTGCGCGACGCTGGGGTTCAGGCCGCGGTGATGGAGCGAGACCTGGATGGTGGCGTCCCTGTCCTCACACCCGACATCGCCCTGCCCGATGCACCGCCGCCGCCCCTGGATCAGCAGGAGCCCGGCGATGTGGCCATGATCTGCTACACGTCGGGAACGACAGGACGGCCGAAGGGCGCTGTCCTCACCCACGGAAATCTGCTGGCCAGCGCCGAGGCGGTGCGGTTGGCGTGGCGCTGGGCACCCGACGATCGCCTTGTGCTCGCCCTCCCGCTTTTTCATGCTCACGGCCTGCTGGTGGGGCTCCACGGCACCCTGGTCGCCGGCGGTTCGGCCGTGCTGCTGTCCCGGTTCGAACCGGGAGCGGTGGCCGATGCGGTCGTCGGCCACGACGCAACCCTCTTCTTCGGCGTGCCGACCATGTACCGCCGGATTGCCGCGTCCCCCCGGTCGGGCGACCTCCGGCGGCTGCGCCTGTGTGTCTCCGGCTCCGCGCCCTTGCCCCCGGATCTTCACGCCGAGCTACGGGAGCGAACCGGTCAGGTGGTGCTCGAGCGCTACGGCCTGACCGAGACGTTGATGCTGACTTCCAATCCGTATGACGGCGAACGGCGTGCGGGAACAGTGGGATTTCCCCTCCCCGGAGTCGAGTTGCGGCTGGCGGATGGCGCGTCGGGCGAAATTCTCGTGAAAGGCCCCAACGTCTTCGGCGGGTACCGCGGTTATCCCGGGGGATTCGACGACGGCTGGTTCCGTACGGGTGACATCGGTGCGCTCGACGACGAGAGCTACCTCCGCATCGTCGGCCGGGCCAAGGAGGTCATCATTACCGGCGGCCTCAACGTGTACCCGCGCGAGGTCGAAGACCTCCTGCTGACTCATCGGTCGGTCGCCGATGTGGCCGTGGTCGGGTTGCCTTCGGATGAATGGGGTGAGGAGGTCACCGCCTTCGTCGTCGCCCGGCCCGGACAGTCAATCGAGGCCGCAGACCTAATCGAGTTCGCGCGCGGTCACCTGGCCAGGTTCAAGTGCCCCCGCGAGGTTCGCGTCGTCCGGACCCTCCCCCGAAACGCCCTGGGCAAGATCCTCCGTGACGAGTTGTCGTAGAATCAGATTCTACTTTGAGACGAGGGGGTCACGACGTGACGCTGCCAGCCGACATCGGGATCATCGACACGATGATCGGGTTCCCGGTCAAGGACTTCAAGGCGCAATACGCCTTCATCACCCGGCAGACCAAGGACCGTGAGTCGAAGGAAGACTTCAAGTTTCCCGTCGAGTACATGTTCAAGGACGTGCCCGAAGGCCGTAACGAGGGAGCCGACCCCGTCTCGACGACTCTCGAGGAGATGGACAAGTACGGCATCGAGCTCGGCCTGATCGGTGCTGCTGACGAGACGTCCCAGCTGGCGCTGAAGCAACACCCGGACCGGTTTATCCCTTCTACCAGCGTCGATCCCAACGACGGCATGGACGCGGTTCGAAAGATCGCGCGCGAGTACGAGACGTTCGGAATCAAGGCGGTGGGGATGTTTCCCGCCGGCTTCTTCCCCCAGGTGGCGATCAACGACAAGAAGATGTACCCCATCTATGCGAAGTGCGTCGAGCTCGAGCTGCCGGTGTTCGTCTGCGCGGGAGTGCCGGGACCGAGGGTGAAGTTCGCGCCCCAGCACGTGGAGCTGATCGACGAGGTCATGTACGACTTTCCCGAGTTGGTGTTCGTCACCCGTCACGGCTGCGAGCCCTGGACTGACCTGGCGGTGAAGCTCATGCTTAAGTGGCCCAACCTGCACTACTCGACATCGGCCTTCGCACCGCGGTATTACCCGAAGGCAATCGTGGACTATGCCA
>JBPYFF010000063.1:0-2563 GCA_051984455.1 Acidimicrobiales bacterium
CCATCATCGAAGACCTCGCCGAGGAGCCGGACGAGGACCCAGGCGCGGAGCCCGATGAGGATCCCGCCGCAGAGCCGGACGAGGACCCCGGGCCGGAGCCGGACGAAGACCCCGGGGCAGAGCCGGAACCTGCACCGGAAGCCGTGGCAGCCGGCCCCGCCGACGGGACTGCGGCCGGTCCGGCACCGGGCGGTCCGGCCCCCGATGCGCCTTAGCCGTCCCTTCAGGACCACGTCGACCGGAGGACCTCCGAAGGCAGGACCAGGAAATTGATCCTGCGCTGTGCTATATCGTCGGCGACATCTATCCCCGCCTGCTGAGCCCTGCGAGTCTCGGGTGGGCGGCAGCGGTGAGAAGATCTGCTGCATGCAGCCATCTGCGATTCAGCGCGCGCTGGCTGCGGCCATGTCGATCGCCTCGGCACTCGGCCTGCCCGTCGATGACGTGATCGTTCTTCACGATTCGAACAAGCTCACCGCGCGCCTGCTGCCGTGTGACATCGTTGCCCGCGTCGCGCCAATAGCGCATCAGATCGCACAGTTCGAGATCGAGGTTGCCCGGCGGCTCGCCGAAACCCAGAGCCCGGTGGCTGCTCTCGATCCCCGGGCAGAGCCGCGCGTCTATGAGCGTGATGGCTTCGTCGTCACATTGTGGACTTACTACCAACCTGTGACACCTCGGGAGGTCTCACCAGCCGACTACGCGAATGCGCTTGAGCGACTGCACGCCGGCATGCGCCAGCTCGATGTCAGGACGCCGCACTTCACCGATCGAGTGGAGGAGGCTCAGCGCCTTGTGGAGAGCAGCAACCTCACTCCGGATCTTGCCGATGCAGACCGAGGGCTTCTCATCACTGCACTACGGAGCCGCAGACGGGCGATCGTCGACCGCGGCGCCGCCGAGCAGCTCCTGCACGGCGAGCCGCACCCGGGCAACGTCCTCAGCACCAAGTCCGGACTGTTGTTCATCGATTTCGAGACGTGCTGCCGCGGACCCGTCGAATTCGACCTCGCCCACGTCCCCGAAGATGCGAGCGAGCGCTATGCCGCCGCTGATGAAAGCCTGCTGATCGAGTGCCGCGGCCTGGTTCTTGCCATGGTCGCCGCCTGGCGCTGGGATTCGGGCGACGAGTTCCCGGATAGGGAACGAGCAGCCCGCGCACTCCTCAGCGCCCTGCGACTGGGTCCACCGTGGCCGCCGCTCGGCGTCGTGATGCGCCGACCGGATGGCCCATAACCCAGTCCCTCCGCCAGCCAGGCGTGCGACGCATCGACGCGATCATCCGCGAGCCGTGGTGGGTTTGCAATCCCGATCGAGGAGGGCTTGACGAAAAGTGAGCGTCAAGTCAGGCCGGACGAGGACCCGGGGCAAGGCCGGAACCAGCACCGGAGGCCGTGGAAGTCGGCCCCGCCGACGGGACGGAGGCCGGTCCGGTACTGGGCGGTCCGGTGCCGGGCGGTCCGGCCCCCGATGCGCCCTAGCTGTCACCCTTTCAGTCGGCGAAAATCCCGTTCCGCACGTGGCCGAGCTGGCCAAAGAAGCTTGTCGTGCCGGATGGATCTGACTTGAAACTGAATCCCGAGGCGTTGCTCGCCGACCATTTCATGGTGACCGGGCTCTTGAACACCCGGCCTGTGGAGCCCGGCGGCTTCGTTACCGCCGACGGATGTGTTGCCGGGCCCATCCAGCGGATGTCGAAGGATACGGTCGCGGCCACCGACACGGGGTTCTGGAGGTGGAAGAAGGCGTTGGGGATATTGAAGAAGTCTCTGAGGTGGACGTTCGCCGCCCTCATCCGCGCCTTACCCGCATTCAGGTCGACCGTCACGCCGTCCTGGCCCTCGTCGTCGTGGGACCGGGCCCCGTCCTCGCCCTCGTCACCGGACCGGAGCGGTACCGTCCAGAACAAGCCGCCCGGGTAGGGATGGATCCCAGGGTCGAAGTCATGAACCTGGGTGGAGAAGTTTTCGAGGTCGAACCGACCTCGGTAGAGGTCCAGTCAAACAAATCCGAATGTTCCCCTATGGACGGCGCCATCCTTGCCGACGTAGACGCCTTTCATAAAGCGCATATCGGTGTCGAAGAGGAGCGTCTCGACGCTGCCATCGGGATTCCTTGCGGTACCTTTTCCCCGCACGTCCGCGACACCGACAAGGCCTTTGAAATCGGTGATTACCGACGGATCCATTCCCCGCCCGAAGAGGGTGAAATGGAACGTGACCCCCCCGAAGGTGATTTCGTTCGTCGTCGGCTTGGGTGCACGGTTGGAATGTGCTGCCGCCGATCCGGCGGCAGGCCAGAGCAGCCCACTGCCCAGCGAGGCCCCGGTAGCAGCGGCCGCCGCGCCGCCGATAAAGACGCGACGTGAGGGCCTGTGCCGAGCGTGGTGTGATGATGACACTGAGTTGGACTGAAGCGGCCATCCGCTGCCGCTGTCCATACCAGGCAATTGCATTGTCCCCCCCAACGGATCTAGCCGTGACCAGCAACCATAACACTGTGTAATTACTACGTAAAGAGACTATAAATAGATTCTTTCATTATTTGCGCAAGATCGAACAGC
>JBPYFF010000064.1:0-6727 GCA_051984455.1 Acidimicrobiales bacterium
CCAACCGACACCGCGTCGCCTGCCTGCTTCACGAGCGACGAGGCGATCGGGTCAACGGTGAACGTGAGGTTGGCGAAGGCCGCGCTCAAGACGCTGTTCGGCAGCTTCTTGCCCGAGAGGCTGGCCAGCTGCTCATTCATCGCCGCCTTGGCGCCGGTCGGGTCCGACTTGATGCTGGCAACCGTCTCCACCACGCCTTCGAGGAAGCGCTTGACCGTCGCGGGGTGGGCTTTCAGGAACGACGTCGACACGAGGACGTTCGTCGTGTCCCACTGGCCACTTGGCCACAGTTGCTTCTCGTCCACGAGGAGGCGGCCGCCATCCTGGACCACCAGCTGGCTCAGGTAGGGCTCGGGGACCCACGCTCCGTCGATGCTGCCCTGTTTGAACGTGAGGAGGGTCTGGCTGTTGTCCTGCGGCTTGATGCTGACGTCGCCGCCACCCTGGAGATCCGTCTTCAAGCCATGGGACTTCAAGAACGACCGCAACCCAACGTCCTGGGTGTTTCCGAGCTGGGGCGTGGCGAGGGTCTTGCCCCTCAGGTCGGCCACGCTGGTGATGGAGGGCTTCACTACCAGACCGGCGCCGGCCGAGGCGGCGCCCGAGATAATCTGAACAGCTCCGTGCGACTTGGTGAAGGCGTTGATGGAAGGACTGGGGCCGATGAACGCGACGTCGATGGACCCGCTGATCAACGCGGTCGCCTCCGCCGGCCCGGCGTTGAAGGTCTTGCTGGCGTCGAGCTTGTCCGGGCCGAGCGCCTTGGCGAAGATGCCTTCCTGCACCCCTACCAGGGCGGTGCCATGAGTGATGTTCGGGAAATAACCCACCCGCACGGTGACCGGACCGGTCGAGGCGCTCGACGAGGCACCACACGCCGCCGCGAGTACGAAGCCCACCACCAACAGCACGAGAGCCCCTGCTCTCTTTCCCCCTTTTCCAGTATTACCTACCGATCCGATCGACATTCATGATGAAGGTACGCGCCTGGCTCTCGGAACGTCAAGGCTCAGGGAGTCGTCAAACGTTCCACCAGGCCCAGAAGCGATCCGATGTGGGGATGGTCGTCGCGCGGACAGAGTCGAAAGGGGTCGAAATGCACCGCTGGCATCCCCACGGCCCTGGCTCCTTCCACGTCGAAGTGCACGGTGTCACCCACGTACAGGCATCGTTCCGCCGACATTCCGAGGGCCCGGAGCGCGATCTCGAAGATTCTCGGATCGGGCTTTTCCACCCCGACCACGTGCGAGTCGACCACAACCGCGACCTGGGCAGAAATGTCGCCGTCGACGCTGCAGATCCGGTGCTCGGCCAGTTGCCGTTCCATCGTGCCGGAGGCATTGGAGACGACTGCGAGGGGAAACCCGGCCAGCTGCAGGGCTCTGAGTGCCTCTGCCGCGTCGGGGACGGGTACCCAGGGAAGGCGCATGTAAATGTCTTCCACCTGGCCAAACGTCAGGTCGATCTTGTCCTCAGGGACGCCGGCGGTGCGGGCCAGCACTCGGTCGACCGCCAGCCAGTCCGGCCCACCGACCCGATCGAGCTCTCGCATCGAGGCGTAATGGGCCAGCCGGCAGGTCTCGTCGTCGGGCGTCGCGCCAAAAGGAGAGAACGCCCGCCGAAGCTCGGCCGGATCGGGCAACAGCAGGACTCCGCCGGCATCAAAGAGGACGGCCTCGACCGGCCCCACTACCGCATCACAGACCGCACTGGCATCACAGCAGCCCGGCTACGGCGGCGCCGTCGACGTTGACCGCGGCACCCGACAGAAATCCGGCCGGCTGGGAGCACATGAAGGCGACGACCTGGCCGAAGTCGGCCGGGTTCCCGAGACCCGACACATCCCCGCCCAGCTGTTTCATGCGGTCGGTCGCGTGGGCACCGGGGCAGGCCAGATTGAGGGTGATGCGGTCGACCCACAGGTCGGCCGCGGCGGTCTTGGCCCACGCCCACAAGCCGGTCCGCGCCACATTGGAAAGGGCCAGCGTCGGGATCGGCTGCTTGATCGAATACGAGGTAATGAGACAGATTCGGCCCCACCCGCCCCGCCGCAGGTGAGGGACGGCCTCACGGACCAGCCGGACCGAGGTGAGCAGGTTGGCATTGACGGCCGCCGCGATCTGCTCGTCGGTGATGTCAAGGGCCCGCCCCGGCGGAGGGCCGCCCGCATTGGCCACCAGGATGTCCAGCCCCCCGAATCGTTCCACCGCAGCAGCAACCAGGTGGGCAGGAGCACCCTCGGAAGTCACATCGGCGGCGATGGCCAGCACCTCACCGCCAAGCTTGGCCAGGTGTTGCTCGGCATCACGCAGTGCGTCCTCACCTCGAGCGCAGATGGCCACCCGGCACCCCTCGGACGCCAGGGCGACGGCCGCGGCCCGGCCCAGACCCTTGGAGGCGGCAGTGACCAGCGCTCGCTTGCCCTCGATCCCGAGATCCACCCGCTAGGCCCCTACCACGGCGAGGTCGTGAGCGACCGCATTGAGCGAACGTGGACCTTCCGGCTGGGCGATGACGATGTCCTCGATCCGGGCCCCGAACTTGCCGGCCAGATAGATGCCGGGCTCGACCGAAAAGGCGTGGCCAGGCGCAAGCGGCTCGCAGTTGCCACCGACGATGTAGGGGTCCTCGTGCTCTTCCACGCCGATGCCGTGACCGGTGCGATGGATGAAGTGGGCACCGTAACCGGCGTCGGTAATGATGCGGCGAGCCACGCCGTCAACGTCCTCGCAGGGCGTCCCGACGGCGGCGGCGTCGACCGCGGCCGACTGGGCCGATTGGAGCACGAGATAGAGGTCGCGGAACTCAGCCGGCGGTGCGCCGGTGTACACGGTCCGGGTGATGTCGGAGCAGTAGCCGTTCATGATGCCGCCGAAGTCGCAGACAACCGCTTCACCTGAGCCAATCTGTCGCGGGCCGGCGTCGTGATGAGGGCTGGCCGAGTTTGGCCCGCTGCCGACGATGGCGAAGTTCACGTGCTGATGACCTTCGGCAACCAGCCGGCGGCTGAGCTCGGCCGAGACCTCCGCTTCTGTCCGCCCGACGAGGGGAATGTCTCCTTCGACCAGTTGAGTGGCGACGCGATCTGCAGCCGCGCTCGCGTCCGCCAGTGCCTTCACCTCGTCCGCATCCTTCCTGGCTCGCAGCGGGGCGGTCACCAGCGACGCCGGCAGCCACTTGGCGTCTGGCAGCCGAGCCTGCAGCTGCAGCAGGAAGGTCGCCCACGTTCGGTCGGAAATGCCCAGCGTCAGGCGACGGCCGACCAGCTCGGCGACGATGGCCACCGGGTCGTCGGTGTCAGGCCAGGAACGGAGGGAGAAGGCGTCGCGATCCTCGACCACTCGGGGCGCCTCCAGCTGTGGCACGACCATGACGGCGTCCCCGTCAGCCGGCAACACCAGCATCGTCAGCCGCTCGAGAGGCATGGCCGTGTAGCCGGTGAGCCAGGGCAGGTCCGCTCCAAGGGAGATCAGCAGGGCGTCGATGCCGAGCCGGTCCATGCCGGCCCGCACCCGGTTCATTCTGCTGACGGTCATGAAAAGGACCCCGCACCCGCGCTTGCCGCCGCGGGGGAGGGCACGATCCCTGCGGCGGCTTGCTTGGCGTGGTAGCTGGATCTGGTCAATGGTGAGGACTCGACGTGTGGTATGCCCATCGCCTCACCGACCGCCTTGAGCCGGCCGAACTCGGCCGGCGTCCACCACCGCGCGACCGGAAGGTGGTGTGATGTCGGCCGCAAATACTGGCCGAGCGTCACGATGTCAACCCGGCAGCCGCGCAGGTCCGCCAGGGCGCCGATGACCTCTTCTTCCCTCTCGCCCAGACCAAGGATGAGCCCCGACTTGGTGGTGAGCCCGGCCGCCTTGGCTCGAGCCAGCACGGCGAGGCTGCGGGCGTAGGACGCCGATGGGCGCACCGCCCGCTGCAGGCGAACGACGGTCTCGAGGTTGTGGTTGAGCACTTCTGGTCCAGCATCGAAGATGGCCTGAAGGGCGTGCGGCTCACCCCGGCAATCGGGGATGAGCACTTCGACCGCGACGCCGGGGGACGTGGCGTGGATGGCGCGGATGGTCGCAGCAAAGGCAGCCGCGCCGCCGTCGGGCAGGTCGTCCCGGGCCACCGCGGTCACGACGGCGTGGGCCAGACCCATGCGGGCCACCGCTTGCGCCACCCGGTCGGGCTCGTCGGGCGCGGGCGGCAGCGGTTTGCGGGTATCCACCAGGCAGAACCCGCAGGCGCGCGTGCAGCGGTCCCCGTTGATCATGAACGTGGCCGTCCCATCAGCCCAGCATTCGAAGATGTTGGGACACCCGGCTTCCTCGCACACGGTGACCAGTTCGAGGGACCGCATGGTGCGTTTCAGGCTCCGGTACTCGGGGCCCATGTGAGCTCTGGCCCGCAGCCACTCGGGCTTGCGCTCCTGTAGACGGAGGCCGCCGGCCGGATCGACTCCTGCCTCGGCCAGGCGACCAAGAAGCCGGACGGGCGTTCCCGGGCCCTGCCCGCGAGTGAAGGGCGACTGGTCGTCGGGTCTGACCCGCCATGCGAGGTCCTGGCGCTCGACGGGGCCTTTTCCCCATCGTTGGGCCGCCCGTTGACTTACGGCATCGACGACGTCTCGCATCGAGGCCCGAACGCCCTCGGCCGCGAGAGAGGTGACGGCCTTGTCCGGGATCCCACACGGGACGATGTGGTCGAACATGTGCAGGTCGGGGTCGACGTTCAGGGCAAAGCCGTGCATTGACCGGCCCCGCGACAGCCGCACTCCGATGGCGCAGATCTTTCTCGGGTTGGCGGTATCGACGTCGATCCACACGCCCGGGTACCCGGGGAGCCGGGCGGCGCCGGAAAGGCCGACGTCGGCAAGGGTGTCGATGACGAGTTGTTCGATGCCATGGACATAGGCCGGGGTGCTCCCCGGAGCAGCCGGCACCGACACGATCGGATACCCGGTCAGCTGACCGGGGCCGTGATAGGTGACATCGCCCCCACGGTCGGCCCGGACCAGTTCAGCGCCGACCGACACCGGCTCGACCAGCAGATGCTCAGACCGGGCCCGCACGCCCAACGTATACACCGGGGCGTGCTCGAGCAGGAGCAACCAGTCATCTCCATCATTCCCCGCTCGAAACAGCGCCCGCTGGAGCGCCAGGCCGTCCTGGTACCGGACGCGGCCCAGCCATCGAATCCGAAGGGTCATAACTCTGCCGACCAGCCCCGTGTCTCCAGGATCTCCTTGAGGCTGCCCATGAACACCGATGCGTAGGCGCCATCGAAGGCGCGGTGGTCAAAGGCGAGAACCAGGTTGCCGACGGGATGAACGGCGATGCCGTCTGTTCCATCGGGGAGCTCGACCGCGACGGGCCGCTTGCGCACGCCATCGGTGGCCAGGATCGCGACTTGTGGCTGGTTGATGACCGGGATGGTGAAGAGCGTTCCGAACGGCCCCGCGTTGGTGATGGTGAAGGTGCCACCGCTGATGTCGTCCATCGTGAGTCGCTTGGCCCGGGCCCGGCTGGCCAGAGCCGAGATCTCCCGGGCGATGGCCCGGAGCCGCTTGGTGTCGGCGTCGTGGATAACGGGGACGAGAAGCCCTTCGTGATTGAGGTCCACCGCGATCCCGAGGTTGACATAGTTATGGACGATCAGCTCGTCGTCGCCAACAGATGAGTTGATGTGGGGCCATGTCTCGATGGCGTCGACCACGGCCCGGGCAATGAATGGCAGGTAGGTGAGGCCAAAGCCCTCGACCTCCCTGAAGCGTTCCTTGTTGGCCAGCCGGACCTTCTCGACCGCCGAGTAGTCCACTTCCATGGCGACGACGGTGTGGGCCGAGGTCGCCTTGGAACGAACCATGTGCTCAGCTGTCCGCCGGCGAATGTTCGTGAAGGGCACGATGGTGTCGCGCTCGCCTGCGGTCGGGGCCCGGGCCGGTGGCTCGGCAGTCGGAGTGGGTGGCGGTGGAGCGGCGGCCGGTCGCGCCGCCCGTGCTTGGGGCGCGGCCGGGGCTGCGGCGGGCGGGGTGGTTGCCGTCTCGCCGTTTCCCGCAGTTGCGCCTTGCTGATCGATCAGCGCCAGCACGTCATCCCGCGTGATGCGGCCGCCCTGCCCGCTGCCTCGAATCTGGTTGGGGTCGAGGTTGTGCTCGGCCAGGAGCCTTCGGACGACCGGGGACAGGACCTTGCTGGGACCGCTGCCGCCCGGTCCGGTGCCGCCCGGTCCGGTCCCGCCAGGTCCGCTGGGAGGACGGGCATCGGGCGGGCGAGTGGCTCCGGCCGGACCCGACGGGGCGGAAGCGCTTGGCCGCGGCCCGACCGGACCGGGCCGAGCTTCCTGCTCTCGCTCAGGCGGGGTTTCCGCCTCGGGTGCTGGTTCCGGCTCGGGGGCGGGTTCCGGCTCGGGCGCGGCTTCGGCCTGCTCTGCGGTCGGCTCAGGTTCGGGAGAGGGGGCGGCACCGCCCTCAGCCGGGGCGTCGGCCGTGATCACGGCCAGGCGGGTGCCAACGTCAACCGTCTCGCCCTCGGGCACCAGGATCTCGGCCATGTAGCCGGAGCTGGGGGACGGGACTTCCGAGTCCACCTTGTCGGTGGAGACCTCGAAGATGACCTCATCCTCGGCGACCGGATCTCCGACCTGCTTGAGCCAGCGGGTGATGGTTCCTTCTGTCACCGTTTCGCCCAGCTGCGGCATGGTCACGTCAGCCAACGTGCAACCCCCTTCCGGTCAG
>JBPYFF010000065.1:0-11367 GCA_051984455.1 Acidimicrobiales bacterium
GTGCAGCCCACCCGGGCCGAAGCCGAGGTCACCGACCACTTTGGCCACAGCCGCGGCCAGTAGCAGCGCCATGATCCGCATCGGTGCCATCCAGGGCACGCGCCACCGCGGCCGGCACAGGACTACCGCGCCGGCGTGATGACTGGCCCCGGGACCGACCGGCGACGATCGGACCGCCAAATCACTCGGACCCTCAGACATGGTTCAAATCAGACACAGTTCAAATGGGAGGCTAGCGGCCGAACTGCCCTCAACTGGGTGATGGTGGTCATGGTGACGGTCGTTGAACTGCGACTGGCATTTAGGGCAAGGTGGATATGGGTGGAGGGCCATAGCAACCCGATGACCCAGCCGAGGAGAGACATGACAACCGAGTTGACGCCCCAGTTCGCGGTGACGGTTCGTGGCTACGACCGGGCGCAAGTGGACGATTACGTCGACACCCTGCGCAACTGGCACGGCAATGCCACCGCCCGGATGCAGGCCGCGGAGACCGAGGCGGCTCAGCTGCGCGAGCAGGTGGTCCGCCTGCGGCAACGCGTCGCCGATCTCGAACAGCAGACCGGCCAGGAGCCGCCGCGGACGATCACGGCGCTCGGTGATCGCGTGACGCGCATCCTGCAGCTGGCCGAGGAGGCCGCCGCTGAGACCCGGACCGAAGCCGCGGCAGAGGCGAGAATGATCGTCAGCAAGGCCCAGGACGAGGCCGAGTCCATCGCCCGCGCGACCCGAGCCCGGCAGGTCGAGGTGGACACCTTCCTCACGTCGGCGACCGAGCAGGCCCAGCAAGCCGTGCAGCAGGCCGAGCAGCGGGCGTCGGAAGCCGGCGCCCGGCTCACTTCCGAGGCAGAAGCCCGAGCCGCTCAACGTGAGACGGAGTCGAAAGAGCGAAGCAAGCAGATTGTCGCCGTTGCGGAGGCGAACCGCGCCAGGGTTCTCGAACAGCTGGCCGGCGAACAAACCCGGGCCAGGGCTCATGTCGATGGGCTGCGGACGAAGAGGGATGAGATCCGGGCCGGGCTCAGTCACTTGCAGGAGTCACTCACCAGCATCCTGAGGGAACTCCCCTCGGATCACCCCGCCGCGGCGGAGGAGGAGGCCGGCCCTCCCGACGCCGGTGGTGCGCCATCGGCCGAGGCGGTGGCGGAGTCAGGTGAGATGGCGGAACCCCCCGAGGGCCTGGTATCAGGGGACACCGCCGAGCCGGGCGAGACCGTGCTGTTCGACCATGAGGCAGTCAACGGGTCGACTCCGGCAGGGGAGACACCGGACGAAAAGGGCCACTGAGCCTCCTGCGCTCATGCCCCGTGCGGGGCGGCCTCACGATCCACCACCCAGAGGATCCGCTCGGCTCGCACCCGGGCGGCTGGAAGGTCGGCGCCGTCGGCGATGGCCTGCATGGCCGGCCTTTTTTCCGCCCCGGCGACCGTGAACAGCACCAGCCGGGCGCGGGAAATTGCGCCGTAGGTCAGTGTCATCCGCCGGTGCTTGTTGCGGCCGGAGGGGTCCTCGTTGAAGGTAACCAGCTGTCCGGGGTCGGCATCAAGACCGGGCGAGGCCGGGAAAAGAGCTGCGGTGTGCCCGTCCGGGCCGACGCCCAAATGGATGAGGTCGAGTTTGCCGATCTCTCCGAGCCGTAGCTGGTACGGCTCGGGTCCCTCCTCACACCGCATGGGATAGACCGCGTGGGCAGCACCGATTCGCTCGAGGAGCGCCTGGCGGACCAGGCGCTCGTTCGAGCGTGGATGCTCCGGCCCAACGCAACGTTCGTCACCCCAGAAAATGCTGACCGCCCACCAATCAATCAGCTCCGAGCCGACCTGGGCGAGCCGCTCATAACAAGCCCGAGCGGTCTTCCCCCCTGACAGCGCCATGCAGAACTCGTCGTCGGAGCGGCCCCGAAAGGCATCAATGACGTGCTCGGCAAATGTCCCTGGCACGTCATCGACGATGAGCAGGTCTCCGTTCACGGCGTGCACACTAAAGGTCCTAGCGGTAAAGGTCCTAGCTGTCCAGTGCGACCGCGGCAGACACTGCGTCTTCCCACACCCGATCCCGATCGAGGTGAGTGAGGGCCCGCGCCAGCGACCACGCCAATGAGTCATCGGGAAGAGGCAGCAACTCGGTGTGGCTCGGGCCATCCTCGATGCTCACGCTTGCCCGGACCAGGCGTTCTTCGGGTCGACGGATAACAGAGAACCGCCCCGTTCGCCCGTCCGATGTGGACGAAAGACGGACGGAGACATGCTGGGCATCCCCCAGGTGGACGGCCGAGCGCGGTGTTCCCAGCCGGGAGAAGAGCCACCCGGCCAGGAGATGCCTGGGTGCCGCCTTGCCCTCCACTTCGATTGAGGTGATCCGGGACGCAAAGGGGAGGTAGGCGGGACCGTCGAACAGGGCCGCCAGCAGTTCCCGCCAGGGACGCAGTCGCGCCCAGGAGAGGTCAACAACGGTCTGGCTACGGGTCAATTCCAGCAGGCCGGCGAACGTCCGCTGGTCGCCCGCCTCCTTGGTGTCGACCACCAGGGTGGCGGCGCACCTGAGGAGCGACTCCGACGGCGACGGAAGCTTGCCCGGGTACCAGACGACGACGGGGAGATCAGGCAGTGTCAATGGCTCGATGATCGACTCGAGGTGGAAGGCCGCCTCGCCCTTCACGCTCAGCTCGATCTGGTCGAAGGTGATGTGCTGGCGATCGGACCCCGCATCCCACAGCGCCACGCGGGCGTCCACACCGGCTCGCTCGGAGTCGGGAGCCGGGCGCACTGTGATGAGCCTGGCCGGATGATGGCCTCCCAGTGCTCGCATGGCCGCTGCTGACCGGCGCGCTTCGTCCTCGGTCATAGCATCGACGATGAGGGTCATCACCGAGGTGCGAGACGCGCCACGCGCCCTGGTGTTGCGCAGCCGGGCCAGCATGTCCGTCACTTGCCCCATCCGGACGTCGGTGCCCGTCCACGTGTCGAGGATCAAGGCGTTCGCCAGTGCCGGCCCTCCCGCTCGATGAGCTGATCTGCCTCGCTGGGCCCCCAGGTCCCGGCGGGATAACGGGCCAGCGGCATCCCTGGCTCGGCCCACGCCTCCAGGAGCGGCTCGACGATCTCCCATGCCCGGTCGACTTCATCGCTGCGGATGAAGAGCGTCGGATCGCCGACCATGGCATCGAGCAGCAGCCGCTCATACGCGTCAGGCGGCTCCTCGAGAAAGGCGGCGCCGTAGGAAAAATCCATCAGCACGTCCCTGACCTCGAACGCCTGGCCGGGGACCTTGGCACCGAACCGCAAGGTGATGCCTTCGTCCGGTTGTATCCGCAGCACCAGTGCATTCGGGTGAAGACCGGTCGACTCACTGGCCGAAAACGGGAGATGAGGCACCCCTTGAAACTGGAGGGCCACCTCAGTCACCCGCTTGGGCAGGCGCTTGCCAGTCCGAACGAAGAACGGGACCCCCGCCCAGCGCCAGTTGTCGACCGTCAACTTCATCGCCACATAGGTCTCCGTCTGGCTCTGCGGGTCGACGCCTTCTTCCTCTCGATACCCGGGCACCTGCTGACCCTCCGCCCAACCCGACTGGTACTGACCCCGCACGACGTTGCTCCTGACCTCGTCCACGGTGAGGACCTTGACAGCCCGGAGCGCCTTTACCTTCTCGTCCCGGATGCCGTTGGCGTCGATCATGCCGGGTGGCTCCATCAGCGTCAGCGACAGCACCTGCATGACGTGGTTCTGGACGATGTCGCGCAGAGCCCCGGCCGTTTCATAGAAGCTCCCCCGGTGCTCGACGCCGAGCGCCTCCGCGACGGTGATCTGCACGTGGTCGACGTAGCGCCGGTTCCAGATCGGCTCGAAGATGGCGTTGGCAAAGCGAAGGGCCAGGACGTTTTGGACCGTCTCTTTGCCGAGGTAGTGGTCGATCCGGTAGATCTGCTGTTCCTCAAACGTTCGGTGCAGCGCGGCGTCGAGCTGGCGGGCGCTCGCAAGGTCACGCCCGAACGGCTTCTCCACCACCAGCCTCACTCCGGCCTGGGCGTTGACCGGCTCGTTGAGGCCGTGTTTCCCAAGGGCGTCCGCCACCTCTTCGAACACGCCCGGCACCGTTGCGAGGTAGAACGTGCGGTTCCCCGCGGTACCCCTCTCCCGGTCGAGGTCACCGAGGACCTGGCTGAGGCGTTCGAACGTGTCCGGGTGGCCATAATCCCCGGCGATGTAGCGGAAGCCCTTGACCAGCTCGGCCCAGGCGGGGCCACCGTCCGGAACCGCGTCGAGCATCCGCTTGCGGAACTGGTCGTCGCCCATTTCCGTCCTCGCGACACCGACCACGGCAAACGCGGGCGGGAGCAGCCCGCGGCGAGAGAGCCGGTGGAGGGCAGGCATCAGCTTGCGAGACGTGAGGTCCCCCGACGCGCCGAAGACGATGAGCACGCCGGGCGGAGCCCGACGTTCGCTCCGCAGCCCCTCCGCCAGGGGGTTCTTCACGACGCCGAAAGCGCGCTGGCTTTGTCGGCGAGGGCCTGCATCAGCTCGTCGAAGCTCTTGGAGAAGGCCGCCACTCCCTCCTCCTCCAGCATCCGGGCGACGTCCTCCATGACGATGCCACGGTCGGCCAGGCGCTCGAGATGCTCCCGGGCGGCGTCGGTGCCCTGGTCCACGGTTCGAGCCACCGTGCCGTGATCCTCGAACGCCTCGATCGTCTGCGCCGGCATGGTGTTGACCGTATGGGGACCAATCAGGTTGTCGATATACAGGAGGTCTGAATAGGCGGGATTCTTGGTCGATGTCGACGCCCACAACGGCCGCTGTCGGTGGGCACCTCGGGCGTTCAGGGCTTCCCAGCGCCCACCCGAGAATCGCTGGTTGAACAACTGGTAGGCGAGCTTGGCCTGGGCGACGCCTGCCTTGCCGGCGAGGTCCGCCTGCTCCTTGCCCAGCTTCTCCAGCCGGCGGTCAACTTCAGTGTCGACCCGGCTGACGAAAAATGAGGCGACGCTATGTACCGTCCGGGGGTTGCCGCCCGCCTCAACGAAGGCCTCCAGGCCGGCCTGGTAGGCCTCGATAACTTCGCCGTAGCGAGTAAGGCTGAAAATCAGGGTGATGTTGATGTTTCGGCCTTCGCTGATCATCTGCCGGATGGCCGGGATGCCTTCTCTGGTGGCCGGAATCTTGACGAACAGGTTGGGCAGGTTGATCTGCTGATGAAGCGATCGGGCCGCTTCGATGGTGCCATCGGTGTCAGCCGCCAGGTTGGGCGCGACCTCGAGGGAAACGAAACCGTCCGTTCCGTCGCTCTGGTCGCAGACCGGGCGCAGCACTCCGCACGCGTTCTTCACATCGTCGATGACCATCGTCCAGTAAGCCTGATCGACGTTCATCCGGCCGATCAGGCTGCGGAACTGATCGTCGTAGTCGGCCGAACCTTCTATGGCCTTCTGAAAGATGGTTGGGTTGGAGGTGACCCCCCGAATCCCGGCCTCCGCCCTCTGCTGGAGTTCGCCAGACAGGAGATAGCCGCGCTTCAGGTCGTCAAGCCAGGGACTTTGGCCCTGATCGTCGAACAGCTGCTGCAGACGGGTATTGGTACTCATTCGTCCTCCTCGCTGAGATCGAGCAGCCGGCGTGCCCGGTCAGCCACGTTGTCAGGAGTAAAGCCGAACTCGGCCAGCACCTCAGCACCTGGAGCCGAAGCGCCGAAATGATCAATGGCGACCGAGTCATCGGCCCATCGGGCCCACCCGAAGGATGCCCCCGCCTCGACCGACAGCACGGGCGCCCCCCAGCCGAGCACCGCATCCTGGTAGTCGTCCGGCTGGAGCTGAAAGAGGTCCCAGCTGGGCATCGACACGACCCGGGCAACGACACCCTGCCGGTCCAGCACTTTGGCCGCTTCCACGCAGACGCTGACCTCGCTCCCGGTACCGACCAGGACAACATCGGGGTCATCGTCTCCTTCCACGAGGACGTATGCGCCCCTCGCCATGTCTGCCGCCCGATCCACCGTTCCCTCCAGGACAGGGATTGTCTGGCGAGTGAGGATGAGGGCGGTTGGACCCTCGCCATCGACCGCGACCCGGAAGGCGTGGGCGGTCTCGTTGGCGTCAGCCGGACGTATGACCCGCAGCCTCGGCATGGCGCGCATGGCGGCGAGCTGCTCGATGGGCTGGTGGGTCGGCCCGTCCTCACCCAGACCAACCGAGTCGTGGGTCCACGAATAAATGACCTTGGCCTGGCTCAGTGCGGCCAGACGCACCGAGCCGCGCATGTAGTCGCTGAAGTTGAAGAACGTCCCGCCGACCGGGAGCACCCCGCCATGCAGGGCCAGTCCGTTCATGAGGCCGCCCATGCCGTGCTCTCGCACTCCGAACGCGAGTTGTCGGCCAGCTGGATGATCCGCGTCCTGGATGTCGGCTCCCGCCAGCTTTGTTCCGGTGTTGCCGGTGAGGTCGGCACCTCCCGCCATCAGCCCGGGCACCACGTCCAGGGACGCGTTCAGGCAGGCATTGATGGCTCTCCGGGTGGCGAGCTTGTCTCCTGCTTCCCAGCTCGGCAGTTTGGCGTCCCACCCATTGACGCCCCGCCCGTTCCAGCACGCGTGCCATGCCTCCCGATCACCGGTCCAGGAGGCGAAGCGTCGCTCCCAGGTCTGACGCATTGCCTGCCCCCTCGGGATCGCCCGCCGGTAGAAGTCGATCACGTCCTGCGGTACCCAGAAGGTCTCGTCCGGAGGCAAGCCCAGGAGCTCCTTGGTCGCCCGGACCTCGTCTTCGCCCAACGGCTCGCCATGGGCCTCTTTGGTGTCCGTCTTGTGGGGCGCAGGCCAGCCAATGTGGCTGCGCAGAATCAACAGGGACGGCTTGTCCTCGACGTCTTTGGCCCTGAGCAGCGCCTGCTCGAGCGTGTCGGGTTCGTTGGCCACCTCGCCCAGCCAGTGAACGTCCCACCCGTAGGCCTCGAACCTCTTCTTGCTGTCGTCGGTGAACGTCATCTCGGTCGGCCCGTCGATGGTGATGTGGTTGTCGTCGTAGACGAAGATCAAGCGACCGAGTCCGAGGTGTCCGGCGATAGACGCCGCCTCGTGACTGATGCCCTCCATCAAGTCGCCGTCGCTGCAGATGACGTAGGTGTAATGGTCAACCAGGTCGGGGCCGAACCGCGTCCGTAGCCAGCGCTCGGCGATGCCGCATCCCACTGCATTGGCGAAGCCCTGGCCGAGAGGCCCCGTCGTCACCTCGATGCCAAGGGAATGGTTGACCTCGGGATGCCCCGGCGTGCGGCTGTGCAACTGCCGGAACTGCTTCAGGTCGTCAAGCGTCAAGCCGTAGCCAGTCAGGAAAAGCATTGAGTACAGCAGGATGCAGGCGTGGCCGGCCGACAGGATGAACCGATCGCGATCCGGCCACTCCGGCGCGCTGGGGTCGTAGTTCATGACCCTCGACCAGAGGACGTGGGCCAGCGGTGCCAGGGCCATGGCCGTGCCGGGGTGCCCGGCGTTGGCCTTCTGCGGCGCATCCATGGCTAGACCCCGAATCACGTTGATTCCCAGTTGCTCGAGATCGACATCGGTGACGGACGCGCTCATGCGCGTCACCCTACCCACGTGGACCCTGGTTGCGAACTACTTGCTATGCCTGAACAGAACAACCGACGCGGTGAAGCCGTGAAGGAAGTTCCGGGTGCCGACCGGGCCGAGTTCGCCGGCCGCGAAGAATCCCGCCAGCGGTGGATCTCCAAGCAGGTCGCTCACGACACCGGCGTCGTGGTCGGGCTGATCGAACAACCTGGTTCCCCGGCCGTTGCAGGTGAACAGCAACGCGCCATCAGCCTGGCGAAAGGCAAGCAGCTCTCGAAGGTCTTCGTCGGCCGACGCCGCATCTCGCACGTGAAACTGAACCGTGGTGCCAACGTCGACGAGTTCGCCGACAGCCATCGCACCGTTGGTCCGGTCGGCGCCGAGGACGTTGCGAATCAGGAAGTCCCCTCGACCAAAGTCGACCTTGTGCTCGTCAAGGACAAGGCCGACATGCAAACCCTGGTTGATCAACTGGATATCCCGGTCGGGCATGCCGTTTCGAGCCATCTCGAGCAATCGCTCCAGCGCGGGCTGGCCGGCCAGCTCGTAGATGACGTTGCGCTCTGCTCTGGTGACAACGAGAGGACGGCCGATGGGGCGGCAGCCTTGTGAGACGACCGTTTCCAGCTCGATCCCGGGCCCGATCAGGGCACCGATCGCGCCTCCGGTGAACACACGGTCGTTGAGGGCAAGCCGGTTTCCTCCCGGGCCGTGTCCGGTCGAGGCCATGCCACCGAGTACCCGGAGCCCGGGCTGATATCCCCCCAGTTCCCGGAGGAAGCCGTCGGTGGGAAAGCTGTAGGGGTCGGCCAGGAGCAGAAGCGCCTGGGTGGTGAAAGGCGTCGAGGACGGCCAACCTTCGATCTGCTGGCGGCCCGGTTCGTCCTCTGTCCCTTCGGCCCAGAGCCGGATGGGTGCGACCGGCCCGAACACGCCGGCCCACAGTGTCACCGCCGGCGCTTGCTCGACCTCATGGCCATTGCCGGCTACCGACTCGGCTCCGCAGCCGATCAGCACCGATGGCTCCAGCAGCTGGCGGACGGTCCCGGCCGCGTCCTCGAGCGCACCCAGGTGCGGCCCGGTGACGAAGAGCACCACCAGATCAGGATGCCGGCCCAGCCGGTCGAGGATCTGACCGACGACTTCTCCCGTCGCGTGAGCCGTGACCGGATGAGTCGACAGCGCCGCCGCGAACGGCATCAGGCCGGCGGCAGAAGCGTCAGGGGCACTGTTGTCACCCGATCGTCAGGCACGAGCCGACAGTGGACTTCAATGGTGCCGTAGGTCTTGAACTCGAGCTCTCCTCGCACCAGCCGGTAGGTGAACTTGCCGGGCTCGACGGTAAACGGAGCGACGTTGCGGGCGACCTGCTCCCCGTGCTCGTCGGTAAACACCGCCTCGAGTATGCCCTGACCCTCCTCATCAGGCCGGCAGCGGATGAGGACGATCAGGTGGGGGGCAATGGTGACGGGAGGCTCGGCGGGTGCCGGGAGGGAGAACATGATCCCGGTCAGGTCGATGCGGGTGGATGGTCCGGGAACCGGCCGCAGGTTGATGTTATCGACGAAAAGTGCCGAGACGATATCCATCGGCTGTCGAGGCTACTCTTCGGCCGGCGTGCCTCCGGCGACGGGCACGAGACGGATTACGCCGCCACCTCCTCATCGCCGGCGCCCTTGTCCCGTCGGTCCCGCCGCTCCGGAACCGGATCGCGGGGGATGAGCTTCGGGTGTTCGTGCCGAATCGTCAGCCAGCCCATCTTGCGAGCGAATCGGATGAACCACCAGCCCGGGTCGACCTCCCCTTTGGCCAGCGATAGCCGGGCCGACGTTGGTGCCGCGTGATGATTGTTGTGAAGCCCCTCACCCCCGGCCAGCCACGCCAGCCACTGGGTGTTGGTGGCGTACCCACCGTAGGGCCGGCGACCATAGGTGTGGCCGACGGCGTTGACAGCCCCGCTCAACAACAGATAGGAGACGGCGTGGACGCCCGCGGCCACCAGGCCGAGCTCCCAGCCGAGCACCAGACAGAGGAAACCGATGCCCGTCCCCAGTCCCAGGATGGCGTGATCGAACAGGATCCGATCCCACCGGTCGGGCTGCAGGTCACGGGCCCAGTGAGCCACCTCGGCCTTGTTTTTGGCGACCCGCCGATAGAGGCCGACATTGCCGAACTGCACGGCCCCGAAGCCTTCGAGGACGGGTGAGTGAGGGTCTCCCGTGACGTCGGTATAGGCGTGATGCCTGCGATGTACCGCAACCCACTGACGGGGCCGGATACCCGTCGTGATCCACACGAGCACGCGGCAGACGGCGGTCAGGCCGGGTTTGAGCCTGATGGCCCGATGGGCCAATGCTCGATGCAGATACACCGTCGTCACGAGATTGGCGATCTGAGCGACAGCCAGTCCGGCCGCGATGGCGATGAGGATCCTCGGCACCGACGCAGCCTACCCTACCTACCAGATGGTAGAGAACGGGCCGCCGTCAGCCATGCCCGAGGGCTCTCCGCATCGACGGCTGGCTACGCTGCCCGCCCGTGTCGCCGAACGACCCGCGTGTGCAGGTTCCGCCGAACTGTGACCTGACACTTGGCATGGTGTGCGTTGACAAGTCGCGACCGGGCACAACGACGTGGCGCGTGCTCGCGGACGAGCGTTTTGCCAACCCGGTGGGCACCGTTCAGGGTGGGTTTCTCGCCGCCTTCGCCGACTCGGCGATGGGTGCCGCGTCGGTCACGTGGGCCAAAGACCGGAAGGTGTTCTCAGCCAACGCCGAGCTGAAGATCAGCTTCTTTCGCCCCGCCCGCGTGGGCAGCACGCTCACGTGCACCGCCCAGGTGGTCGCCGGTGGCAAGCTGGCTGCCTTTGTCGAGGCGGAAGTCGTTGACGACGAGGGCAGGAAAGTCGCGCGGGCCTCGTCGACCTACCTCCTGACCCCCCGCTCGTGACGAGGCGCGTCCGGCTCGCCTGGCTCGCCTCCGCCGCGGCCGCATCGGCATCGTTCGTGCCGGTAGGTCTTGCCCGAGCGGCGGCCGCGCCGAATCCACCGCCGGCGCGGCTCCAGACTCCGGTCCTGTCGCTGAGAAGGGCCCCGGAGCTGCTGATCCGGGCGGTTGGCGCCGGCCACCTCGCGACCGAGCTCGACGCCGCCCTTTCGGATCCCGCCCTTGGGCTGGCCAGCAACGACCTGTGCATCGATGTCCAGCAGGGAGCGACCACGCTGTACTCGAGGAATCCGGCCCAAATGCTCATTCCCGCGTCCAACCTCAAGCTGCTGACGGCGACGGCCGCGCTCGACAAGCTGGGACCGGGTGACCGGCTCATCACGGTTGTGAGCGCCGGACGACCGCCGGCCGGCGGTGACGTCACCGGCGACCTCTACCTGGTTGGGGGAGGAGACCCGCTGCTCAGGACGGCCCCTTATGTCGCCTCCCTTCGCTACCGCGAGCTGATCTACAGCCACCTGGAAACCCTCGCTCAGCACGTCAGGGCGGCCGGCGTTACTCACGTGACGGGCGGGGTGATCGGCGACGAGTCGCGGTACGACCAGGAGCGCTACGTCCCCAGCTGGCGTCCCAGCTATCAGACCACCGGGGAGGTCGGGCCGTTGTCGGCCCTGTCGGTAAACGATGGCTTTGTTGCCGTTGGCCCGACACCGGTCCCGTCACAACACCCCGCCCAGGACGCGGCAGCTGCGTTCACCGCGTTGCTGAAGGCAGATGGCGTCGCGGTGGACGGGTCCCCCGGTGCCGGCGTGGCTCCCGCGGGTGCGACGGCCATCACCTCCTTGCCGTCACCACCGA
>JBPYFF010000066.1:0-3264 GCA_051984455.1 Acidimicrobiales bacterium
CTGCCACTAAGCCCTCTTCGTCGATGCCGGGAGGGAGCAGCAGGGGAAGGTCGTAGCCGGCCAACACGGCGTCGTGGTCGGCGACGCGCCGGGTGTCGATCCTGCCCATCCGACGAGCCAGCCGGGCGGCGAAGGCCAGCCCGATGGCCACCGCTTCGCCGTGGCGAAGGTCATATCCGCCCACCGTCTCCAGGGCGTGAGCCAGCGTGTGGCCATAGTTGAGCACCCACCGCCGTCCGCCCGGTGCTTCTCGGTCATCCGCTCCGACCACATTCGCTTTGCACGCGACGCAGGCGGCAATCGCGTCCTCGAGGGACAGGTCCCGCAAGCCCTTGACACCCAGTAAGGCGTACTTGGCCATCTCGCCCAGACCGCTCCGGTATTCACGGGGCGGAAGGGTGAGCAGAGCGTCGGTGTCACAGAGCACCGCGGCCGGCTGCCAGAAGGCGCCCACCAGGTTTTTGCCTTCCGGCAGATTGACGGCCGTCTTGCCACCGATGGCGGCATCGATCTGGCCGAGCAGAGTGGTCGGGACATGGATGACCGCCACCCCTCGGTGATACACAGCCGCTGCGAAACCGGCAGTGTCGGTGACGACACCCCCGCCGAGCGCGACGACCACGTCGGCCCGGCTGAAACCCCACCGGGCCCACGCCCGGCACAGCTCCTCGACCGATTCGACCGACTTGGCTTCCTCCCCTTCATCGAGAAGAAAGGTCGCGTGTTCGATGTCAACGTCGACGACCACCCCGACCGCCTCCTGCGTCACGATGGCAGCCTTCCTGGCGCCGGGCGGCAGCACCTCCAGCAGACGGTGCCGGGCGCCGGCGCCAACCAGGACGGGGTACGAACCGTCGCCCACCACGACGGTGACCTCACGCACGGGTGCTGTCCCATGCGACCAGGATCCGGTCCACGATGTCACCCGGAGACAACCCGTCGACGTCGACGATCAGATCGGCCAGTTGCTGGTAGAGGGGACGCCGCTCTTCGTACAGCCGCGACAGGGCAGTGAAGGGATCCGGGGTGAGCAGCGGTCGCCCCGCACCCTGGCCGACGCGGGCGGCCAGAGTTTTCACCTCCGCTCGCAACCACACGACAAAACCGGCGCTCTTGATGAGATGGCGGTTATCAGGTGAGAGCACCGCACCGCCTGCGACCGACACGACCACCGGGCCATCGCTGGTCGTGGCCGCCTCGAGCACCCTGGCTTCTTCGGCTCGAAAGGCGGCTTCTCCGCTGACTTCGAAGATCTCGGGCACCGTCGCGCCGGTTGACAACTCGACCTCGGCGTCGCTGTCGGAATAGGGCCATCCGAGCCGGGTGGCGAGCAGCCCGCCCACTGTGCTCTTTCCTGCCCCCATCATGCCGATGAGGAGAATGCGTTGCCGGGACCGATCACCCAAGAGTCTTGGTGCTTTGTACGAACCCGTCGTGGTTGCGGGTGAACTCGGCCACGGAATCGCCGCCGAACTTGCGCAGCGCCTCGCCCGCAAGCACCAGCGCCATCATGGTCTCGGCCACCACTCCCATGGCCGGGACGGCCGTGACGTCGGTGCGTTCCTTGAACGAAATCGTCTCCGCCTTGGTCGCGACATCGACGGTCTTCAGGACGGGACGGTTCAGGGTGGCGAGCGGTTTCATCGCCGCCCGGGCGACCAGGAGCTCGCCCGTCGACATTCCGCCCTCGATCCCGCCTGCCCGGGTGGACTCCCGCCGGTACCGGAGGGCATCGGGATCCCATCCGATCGGGTCGTGGGCCTCCGACCCCCGACGGCCCGCCAGGTCGAAGCCGTCGCCGATCTCGACACCCTTTACCGCCTGGATGCTCATGAGCGCCTCGGCCAGAAGGGCGTCGAGCTTGCGGTCCCAATGGACATGGCTGCCGAGGCCAACCGGCACCCCGTACCCGAGCACCTCGACGACGCCGCCGAGGGAGTCGCCGTCCTTGGCCGCCGCTTTGATCTCGGCGATCATGGCCGCCTCGGCGTCGGAGTCGAAGCAGCGGACCTGCGACTCGTCCACAGCTGGAAGGTCGACGGGCGTTGGACGGTCCGTCGACTTGGCGGTAATCGGCCCCAGCTGAACGACATGGCTGAGAACTTCGGTGCCGATGGTCCGCAGCAGCGCCTTGGCGCAGCTGCCGGCCGCGACCCGCGCCGCGGTTTCCCGCGCCGACGCCCGCTCGAGAACGTCGCGGGCGTCATCGAAGCCGTACTTCTGCATGCCGGCGAGGTCGGCGTGGCCCGGTCGGGGTTGCGTCAGCGGCTTTTCCGTGCGGCCCGGGGCGGGTGACATTTCCTGCTCCCACTTCGGCCATTCGGTGTTGCCGATCATGATCGCAACCGGCGACCCGAGGGTGCGGCCGTGGCGGATCCCGCCGATCAGGGTGAGCTCGTCCGCCTCGAATCGCATGCGCGGGCCCCTTCCGTAGCCGAGCCGGCGACGGGCCAGCTCGGCCTGGATCTGTTCGGCCGTCACCTCCAGCCCGGCGGGGAGGCCCTCGACGGTGACCACGATGGCGCGGCCATGCGATTCGCCCGCGGTGAGGAATCGCAACACGACTTCATCCTAGTTGGGTGCGGTCTCCGCCCCGCCTGACCCCTGAGCGCCCCGGCGGCGTCCGTTCCGCGTCCTTTCTCTCTCCTAGGACGGTGCTGAAGAAGTAGTTGCGACGAGAAGTGGCCGTCGGCAAAACCAACGCCGACCAGGCACTTCGCGGATACGGAATCGCCGACGGCGACGTCTCTAGCTCGTTCTTCAGCACCGCCCTAATGCCGGTACCAGCGGAGAATCGGCTCGGCGGCGTAGACGGCGATGGCGGCACCGGCGCTGAGAAAGACCCCGAAGGGCACCGGTGATCGGCGCTCGAGCCGCTTGGCCGCGATGAGGGCGAGGCCTACCACCGCGCCGAGGAGGAACCCGAGAAAGAACCCGAGCAGGGCGGTGCCGGGGCCGAGCCAGCCGAGTCCGACCCCCAACAGGAGGGCCAGGCGCACATCGCCGAACCCGAGCCAGCGGGGATTGATGAAGTTCAGCGTGAAGAAGGCGGCGAAGGCGACTGCGCCGGACGCAAACGCGGTGCCGAGCCGGTGCCACTCGCCCGTCGCGCCGGCGGCCACGACGAACAACCCGCTCACAATGACAAGCGTGGTGTAGACGATGCGCTTGGGCAGAAGCATTTGCTCCAGATCGATGGCGGCGAGGGCCAGCAACCCGGCCAGGAAGGCGAGATAGGCCGGCAGCACCCAGTGACGCCCAAAG
>JBPYFF010000067.1:0-2293 GCA_051984455.1 Acidimicrobiales bacterium
GCCCCGCTCCCTTGACGAGGCGCTGACGTGCCTGGACGGCTCGAAGGTGATCCGGGACGCGATGGGGTCCGCTCTGTATGGCGCCTTTGTCGCAGTGCGCAGGGCCGAACTCGAGGCGTTCCGGGGATCCGACGCCGAGAGTGTGGCGAGGGCGCTCCGATGGCGCTATTGAGCCCGCTCGGGTCTGGGTCGCTGACGGCAGTCTGAGCTCCGGCGACGAGCAACACATTCGGGCGCAGATCGGTCGTGAGAACGCCCGCCGGATCTACCCTGCTCTCGCAGAACCGGCTCGGTAGCCTTCCTGCATGCCGGACGGACGGCTGACCCGGGCCTTGTCGGCGATCGACGCCGCTAACCGCGACGATCCCAACAGGATTGTCGTGCGGGGGGTCGAACGACCCAAGGAGCTTGCTCACGCTGAGCTGGTGACTGAGTGGATTTGCCGGCTTCGACCTGACAGCGACGAACTGCTGCTGGTCGCAGCCCGTGGGCATCATCTGCAGCGCTGGCAGTTGCCCCGCACCTCGTACCCCGAGGGCCGGGCCGGGTACCTGCGCTGGCGCCGGGATCTGTCGGAGCGACAAGCCACGGCACTGGCCACGATCGTGGAGGACTGCGGCTATACCGCCGAGGAGACGGCGAGGGTGCAGGAGCTGGTTCGAAAGCGGGGCCTCGGTTCCGACCCGGAGGTGCAGGCGCTGGAGGATGCCATCTGCCTGACGTTCCTCGAGACGCAGCTGGCGGAGCTGGCGGCCCGCACCGACGACACCAAGATGATCGACATCCTTGCCAAGACGATGAAGAAGATGAGTCCTCAGGCTTTGTCCCTGGCGTCGGAATTGGATCTGGATGAGCGTGGCCGGGAGCTTCTGGCCGCGGCGGAGAGCGGTGCCGCCCGTCTCAAGGGGTGACTGGCTCGGCCCGAACCAGATCGGCGATCTCCTCCGGGCTGAGGTCGATCATGGCTTCGCCGTGCAGACGCTCGAAGTAGGTGACGTCGCTGCGGTACATCGGGTCGGCGCTGGCCCGGCTGACGATCTTTATGACGACCTCGTACCTGCTGGCCTTTCCGTCCGGACCACCGCCGATGATCCCAAAGTTGAACGACGTCAGATTTGCGCGCCGGTAGGCGGCCAGGACCCGGGACAAGCCCCTGCCGATTGCAGCGGTGTCATCTTCGGTGAGGTCGACGATGTCGGCACAGCCGGTGACAACACCCATGACCTCGTGAAAGCCGGTCGGGGCAAACGGCGTCAGCCAGGCGACCCGGCCAATGGCACCTAACCACCGCGGGCCACCCTCCTCCTCGTCCACCAACGCACGCCAGTAGGAACCGGGTCCGGGCCAGGCGGCCGAGCCTTCGACCAGTGCCCGTTGCACCGACGTTCCGCAGCTGTCGTGAGCCGACTGGGCGTGAGGATGGACGAGCGAGCTGCCGGCCGGCGGCAGGTAGTTGGCGTTGATGGAACTCCAGGCCGAGCTCGGATCCAGGCGCCGGACGGCACGGGCGTGCCGAACAAGGGCGGCGAGGGCGTCACCGATCAGTTCCCCGCTCAGCTCGTCCAGGTCGAGAAAGTGTGTGGCCGGGTCGTATATCCCCACGGCGCTGTGGCTGGCGTAAGCCAGGAGGTTCGGCACGACGACGGCTTTGCCGCACCGAATCCGGCCCTCGTCGGTGAGCTCGGGCGGGAACGGGAACGTCGTTTGCTCCAGCTTGTCGGCGTCGAACGGACAGAAGGCGGGCGGCGCGATCAGGTCGGTCAGGTCAGGCCGGGTGGCCGGCTGGAGCTTGACGCCCGTCAGGATTCGACAGCTGGCTGCAGTCAGAGGATCCCGCCGCCATCGGAGTCGAATCGGAGTGAAGACTCCCCCCGCCGCGGGGTCCGGGACCATCGCGGCCAGCTCGCGCTCTTCGAACTTGATCGCCGGCATGGCCTGAGAGGGTACTGAGTCGTATCAGCGCCCGTAGAAGGCCGCCGTCTCGGCCGCGACCCGTCGCGGTTCGTGGGTTACGTCCAGCCAGGTGTAGACGAGAAACTGCCAGCCCTCGACTTCCAGGGCGTTGCGGCGGGCGTTGTCCCTCTGGACCTGCTCGGGAGAAAAGTGATAGGCGTACCCGTCGACCTCGATCGCCTTCTTCTGGTCGGGATAGGAAAAGTCGAGGCGGTACTCGCCATCGCGGCCGACGATGACCTCCACCTTGGGGACCGGCAGGTGAAAGCGGACGAAGAGCCGCATCATCTTGCTCTCCAGGACACTGGGATGCGGCGCGCCCATAAGGCCGCGACTGCGA
>JBPYFF010000068.1:0-2182 GCA_051984455.1 Acidimicrobiales bacterium
GCGGCTCGGCGGTGGCGATCCGCGCCGATCTGTCGGATCGGGACGACCGGGCTCGGCTGGTCGAGGCGGCCCGCGCCGCCCTCGGTCCCATCACCATCCTGATCAACAACGCCGCCTTCACCGCACCCGGCCGTCCACCCAGGACGGCGCCGGACAGCCAGCGAGAAAGCCGGCCAGAGGGCCGGCACGCCGGCAGGCGACCGTCAGTTCCCGCCGGCCAGATCAAGGCCGCGTGGCCGACGTTTCTCACCACTCCGCTCGCGGCCTACGAGCGCCATTTCCATATCGGGCCCTTCGCCGCCTATGAACTGAGTCAGCAGGTCGTCCCCGACATGGCGGCGGCCGGCTCCGGCTCGATCATCAACATCACGTCAGGGGCGTCGCGCATGCCGGGCGAAGGCCCCTATCCCGACCGCGGCGGCGGCGTGCTCGCCGGGTACGGAGGAGCCAAGGCGGCGCTCGAGCACTTCACGCAGTGCGCCGCATACGAGCTGGCCGACCAGAACATCGCGGTGAACGCACTTGCCCCCTCGAAGGCCATCCTCACTCCCGGGCTCGCCTACTACTCCACGACATTCGAGGATCTCTCGTCCGAGGAGGAGTTCGCCGAGGCGGCCGTACGGCTGGCAGTCGTTGACCCCAAAGTGGTGACCGGCAAGATCGTCGGGCACCTGGACGTGCTAGACGGCAGCTTCCGGCCGTACGTGTACCAGCGCTGATCGGCGTCGCGCTTTTAGGGCCGCTTCAACTTCAGTACCTCGGCGCAGCGTTTGAGGACCTGCAGGTGGTCCTCGATGGACGGCAGGCCGGCGTTCATGGTGTTGATGCCGACATGGGTTGCACCGGCTTCCCGCCACTGCCTTGCCACGTTGTCCAGCTGGTCGATGCCCTGCTGGGCCAGGGTGATGCGGCCCTCCATGCCGAGCGTCGCCGGGTCCCGGCCGGCGTCGCGGGCGGCCGCCTCGACCTGGCCTTTCGCCTCCTCCAACGATGGCCCGGGGGGCATCTGAGGGAACCAGCCGTCAGCCAGACGTCCGGCCCGCTGATAGGCACGGCTCGACGAGTCACCGAACCACACCGGGATGGGCCGCTGGATCGGCAGGGGCGCCAGGCCGGCACCAGTCACCTTTTCGTACCTCCCGTCGAAGGTGAGACTCGGCTCGGTCCAGAGCCGGCGTAGGAGGGTCACCTGTTCGCTGAGGCGGCGCCCCCGATTGGAAAAGTCCTTGCCGAGGCCTTCGTATTCGACCATGTTCCAGCCGAGCCCAACCCCGAGTCGAAACCTGCCGCCCGTCAGCAGGTCCACCTCCGCCGCCTGCTTGGCCACAAGGACCGTCTGTCGTTGCGGCAGGATGATGATGCCCGTAACCAGCTCGAGCGACGTTGCGCCCGCGAGATAGCCGAAGGCCACCATGGGCTCATGGAATGTCGACTGGACGTTGTACGGGCCGCGCCAGCCCTGATGGACGGCCGGATCCGCTCCCACGACATGGTCATACGCCAGGATGTGCGAGAACCCGAGCTCCTCGACCCGAGTGGCGTAGGCGCGCAGAATACCGACGTCGCCGCCGATCTCGGTTTGGGGAAGGACGACACCGATCTGCATGGCATCTGTCTAGTCCGGCGGCCCAGTTGAGGCGGAGACGAGGCTACGGCACCTGTTCGTTCGCCCGGGGGTCGAGGGGGTCCTTGTAGAGAAAGGTCGGGCACGCCCCGGTTCCGAGTCCCGCAGGACAGCGGTTCACCGGCCAGGGAACTCCGAGCCGCTCGCGAGCCATGGCGACGTGCCACACCGGGACGTGGGTGCGGTAGACCGGCGTTGAGCCTCGACCCCATGTGACCACGTGCTCTTCTTCGACCACGGCGAGGTTGAAGGGAGAGTCGCAGCGACCAGCCAACAGCTGTCGAGAACAGGTGCCACAGGGATCCTGGACGAGGACGAACTTCTCGTCGTCCTCGCCGGCCCGGACAACAGAGAAGTGGCCCTGCAACATGCGAACCCAGCGGACCAGTCGCTTCCGGGGAGCGTTGCGAATGTCGACCGTCATCCAGGGCAGCAGGGTGCGCTAGGCACAGTAGCGGTGAATATCCTCGAGCTCGTCTGGCCCCCAGCGCCGGTAGACCTCGGATAAGAGCGACGAAAGCCAGTCACGGTAGGCGTCCTGCACAACGCGGCAGGCAT
>JBPYFF010000069.1:0-7075 GCA_051984455.1 Acidimicrobiales bacterium
TCGGCTCGGCCCCGTTCGTGGCCTACGAGTTCGATAGCAAGGCCGCGGAGACGTACGCCCGGACCTGAACGCCCGATTCCTCCGCCTTCTTCAACCAGGACGATGCCGAGGTCTCGCCGGCCAACCCCGATCCCGGCGCGCTGATCGCCATCGCGGGGACGCACCCGGACGGCGCCGGCCGTGTCGCCGTGCTGGGCAAACATCGTGGCACCAAAAGCAGCAGACCGATTAACGGCGCCACATGGCCACCGGCCTGACTGCCCCTGCCTGCCGCACCGCCGGCGCCTAACGTGGCACTAACTGTTTGATAGTCTAACGAACGTTGACGGTCAAGGCGAGCTGACTGTGCGCGACCTGTTGCGGGATCGCTGGTGAGGACGTTCGCTGGCGGGCACCGCCGGCCGGCGTCGCGTGATGGCGAGAGTCCGTCGCCCTTTGTCCCGCCGGCCGGACCCGCCTACTACAAGCCCCCAAAGGCCACCATCGATCCAGACCGATCGAAGTCCTGGTGGAA
Organism: Acidimicrobiales bacterium; assembly: GCA_051984455.1. GTDB lineage: Bacteria > Actinomycetota > Acidimicrobiia > Acidimicrobiales > Palsa-688 > JBPYFF01. The sequence continues at coordinate 515 of JBPYFF010000069.1, forward strand.
GCGGGCCCTCCCGATCGTGAACGCCCACAGGGGCACGTTCATCCTGGCTCTCTCGATGTCGATGGCGGCACTCATCCTGCAGGTCCAGATTCCTCTCATTGTTCGCCAGGCCATCGACGTGTCCCTGGTCGCCCACCAGGGCACCCTGAGCGGCTACGTCGAGTGGATCATCGTCGTGGCCGCGGCCCGCTGGGTCGGCCTGTACGTCGGCCGTCGGTTCCTGCTCCAGACCGGATACGCCATCGAAGCCGACCTGCGCAACCTGATGTACCAGCAGTTCATGCGGCTGTCGTTCTCGCTCTATGACCAGGTCCAGGCCGGCCAGCTGATCTCCCGTGCCAACTCCGACGTGCTCGCGGTGGAGCGCTACCTGGTCTTCGCCCCCTCGATCATCCTGCAGTGCTCGATCGCGCTCATCGCCTTCATCGAGATGCTGTTCATAAACGCCCCGTTGGCTCTGGTGGTCATGGTCGTGCTGCCGTTCGTCTACGTGGTGGGCGCCCGTATGCGCCAGGTCCTGTTGCCCTCGTCGTGGCTGGTGCAGGCTCGCCTGGCCGATGTCGCGACCATCGTGGACGAGAACGTAAGCGGCGTCCGGGTCGTTAAGTCCTTCGCCGCCGAGGAGGACCAGTTGCACCACCTCGCCCGGGCCGCCGACGGCGTGCAGTGGTCCAACATCAAGAACATGGACATCCGGGCCAAGTGGTCCCCACTCATCGAGAGCCTGCCCCGTGTGAGCCTCGCGCTGCTGCTCCTCGTGGGTGGCTGGATGGCGGTCAACGGTAACACCACGGTCGGCACGATCGTGGCCTTCAACGCCTACGTGTTGATGTTGCAGCCGCCGTTTCGCCAGCTGGGAATGATCATCCTGATGGGCCAGCGGGCCTCGGCCGGCTCGCAGCGCATCTATGAGATTCTCGACCAGGAGCCCGAGATTGTCGACCGGCCGGGCGCGGTCGACCTGATCGACGCGCGGGGCGAGGTCGAGTTCGACCGGGTCAGCTTCGCCTACCGGCCGGGCGTGGCGATTCTGGAAGACTTCAACCTGCATCTGCGGCCGGGGGAGACCGTCGCCATCGTGGGCCGCAACGGCTCGGGGAAGTCCACCCTGGTCAAGCTGCTCACCCGCTTCTACGAGGTGAGCGATGGCACCGTTCGCATCGACGGTCACGACGTGCGGGACCTGACCTTGGCCAGCCTGCGGGCGCACATCGGGATCGTGCCCGATGAGCCCTTCCTTTTCTCAACCTCCATCCGCGACAACATCGCCTATGGCCGGCCCAATGCCTCCATGGAAGAGATCGTGGCCGCCGCCGAGGCGGCCGAAGCCGACCGGTTCATCCGCAACCTCACCGACGGCTACGACACCGTGGTCGGCGAGCGGGGCTACACCCTGTCGGGTGGCGAGCGCCAGCGCATCGTGATCGCCCGCACGTTGCTGATGAACCCGCCGGTGCTCATCTTCGACGAGGCGACGAGTGCCATCGACGTACAGGTCGAGTTGCAAATCCACGCCGCCTTCCGGCGGCTCATGCAGGGCCGGACGACGATCATCATCGCTCATCGCCTCTCGGCGATCGGCCTGGCCGACCGGGTTGTGTTGATCGACGGAGGGAGGATCGTGGCCAAGGGGAGCCACGACGAGCTGCTCGCCACCGTCCCGCTCTACGGCGAGATCCTGGCCCAGGCCGAGCTGGAGGAAGCCGGGCTCGAAGACGGCGGACTCGAAGACGGCGGGCTCCAAGCCAGCGGGCTCGATGACAGCGGGCTCGGAGACACCGGGCTCCAGCTCAGCGGGCTCCAAGAAAGCGAACTCGAAGTCGGCGGGCCCAAAACGGGAGGCTTCGAGTAATGGCGATGGGCGCGTTCGGCGCTGGCCAGCGAGTCACGGGCTTCGGTGGGGCCCGACCGGAGGGGTTGCCGTTTGCCGGGATCCCGCCCGAGCTGGCCGATCACGTTGAGAAGTTGCTCGACTCCGAGCCCGAGCATCCCGAGCCGACCGTCACCTTCACCCACCGGATCGCCGATCGCCGCCGGTTGACGATGCGGCGCATGTTCGCCGGTCACCTGCCGGCGGCTGTGCTGTGCGCACTGATCGTGGTGATCGAGGTGGCCAGCCTGCAATCCGGCCCCCTCCTTACGCAGGTCGGCATCGACAAGGGCATCGTCCCCCATCACCTGGCCGTCGTCATCGCAGTTGGCCTGGCCTATTTGGGGCTGGTCGTGATCGGCGGGCTGGCTTCCGGCCTCCGGATGGCCCTCGCCGGACGGCTGTCGGCGTGGATCAGCAACGACCTGCGCCTCCGCGTCTTCGCCCAACTGCAGCGGCTGTCGCTGGACTTCTACACCGACACGAAGGCCGGCGTGATCATGACCCGGATGACCAGCGACATCGAAGCCCTTCAGCAGCTGTTCCAGGACGGGCTGGTGCAGTTCCTGATTCAGGGCCTCACCATGGTGTTCGTCGCGGTGATCCTGTTTCTCGACAACGTCCGACTGGCCGTCATCACCATCTTGCTCATCGTTCCGGTGCTGACGGTGCTGTCGCTGTGGTTCCGCTCGGCCTCAGACCGTGCTTACGCCCGGGTCCGCGATGGCATCGCCAACGTGCTGTCCGACCTGTCGGAAAGCCTGTCCGGGCTGCGGGTCGTCACCGCCTTCAACCGGCAGTGGCGCAACATCGTCCATCATCGCAACGTCGTCGGCGAATACCAGGACGCCTACAACCACTCGGCCCACCTGGCCGCAAACTATGCGGCCACCACCGATTTTCTCGGGTACCTCGGGCAGGCCGCCGTACTGTTGATCGGCGGCAACATGGTGCTTGACCATCACCTGACGGTTGGCCAGCTGACCGCGTTTGTCCTCTATCTCAGCGCCTTTTTCATCCCGATCCAGATGCTCGTCCAGCAATACAACATGTACCAGCAGGGCCAGGCGGCTGTGGTGAAACTGGCCGAGCTGCTCGTCACCGAGCCAAGCGTGCCGGAGGCGGCGGACGCCCGGCCACTCGGTCGAATCGAGGGTGAAATCGAGCTGCGGCACGTTGGCTTCGCCTATGCGCCATCCGTGCCGGTGCTTCATGACATCAACGTCCACATCAGTCCGGGCGAGACGGTCTCGCTGGTTGGCGAGACCGGCGCCGGCAAGTCGACGATCGCCCAGTTGATCGCCCGCTTTTACGACCCGAGTGAAGGCAGCGTCCTCATCGACGGCCATGACCTGCGCACCGTCACGCTGGATTCGCTGCGCCACCAGCTCGGCGTCGTCCCCCAGGAGCCGTATGTGTTCGAGGGCACCATCGCCGACAACATTGCGTTTGCCCGACCGAGCGCCAGTTTCGACGAGGTGCGTCGGGCGGCCACCGAGATCGGTTTCGACGAGCTGCTGGACCGCCTGCCCGACGGTATCGACACGTACGTGCACGAGCGGGGAGTCTCCCTGTCGTCGGGACAACGTCAGATGCTTGCCCTGGCCCGAGCCTTCCTGGCCCAACCGCGCATCCTGATCCTCGACGAGGCCACGTCCAACCTTGACATGCACATCGAGGAGAAGGTCGAGGCCGCCTTCGATGTTCTGCTCCAGGGCCGGACCGCGATCATCGTCGCCCATCGCCTGTCGACGGCCAGAAAAGCCGACCGTATCGTGGTCGTCGACCACGGACGAATCGTCGAGGTCGGGCCTCACGACGAGCTCGTCGCCAGGGGCGGCCGCTACGCCGCGCTGTATGGCGCCTGGGAACACCGCATCGGCGCCGATCGTGGCGAAGATCTGTCCCTGCCCGACTGAGCGGCGAATAATCACTGAGAAAGCGAAGGTGAGCCATGGCACTACTTGATGGAAAGGTCGCTCTGGTCACCGGAGCCAGCCGGGGAATCGGCGTCGCCATCGCCGAGCGGCTCACCGCCGAGAAGGCCGCCGTCGTCATCTCGGCCCGCACCGTTGAGCCAGGCGGCAGCCAGTTCGCCGGCAGCCTCAACGAAACGCTCGCATCCATCCGCGGCGCCGGCGGCACGGCCATCGCCATTGCCGCCGACCTGACCAACCCGGCCGACCGGGTCCATCTCGTTGAGCAGTCGACCAAGGAGCTCGGCCCCATCGACATCCTGGTCAACAACGCCGCCGTCACCTGGTTCGAGCCGACCGAAAGCTTCAACGAACGGCACTACGACGTGATGTTCGAGGTGCAGGTCAAAGCGCCCGTCCACCTGGCCCAGCTGGTGCTGCCCGGAATGAAGAAGCGGGGGATGGGATGGATCCTCAACATCTCATCGGGCGCAGCCCGCCACCCCCAGGGCCCGCCCTACCGGATGCGCGGGGCCGGGGCCGGGACCGTCTATGGCATGTGCAAGGCGGCCCTGGAACGCTTCACGACCGGCCTGGCCGCCGAGGTCTGGGACGACGGCATCTTTGTCAACGTCCTGTCACCGTCGGGACCGGTTGCAACGCCGGGGATCATCTATCACCGCCTCGTCCCTCCCGGTGCGGAGGATCGCTACGAGCCGATCGAGATCATGGCCGACGCCGCCCTCGCACTGTGCAGCCACGACCTGACGGGCCGGGTCGCCTACTCGAGACCGCTCCTCGAGGAACTGAATCAGGCGCGGAACAGACCGCCCCTATAGCTTGACCCTCTGGCGATACTGATCACGGAGCTGTTGTTTGTAAAGCTTGCCGTTGTCGTGCCGGGGAAGGCTCGCCGTGAAGTCGACGGTGCGAGGACACTTGTACGACGCCAGCCGATCCCGGCACCAGGCGGTCAGCTCGACGGCCAGCGCCGGCGTCACCTGGACACCCGCTTGCGGTTCGACGACCGCCTTGACCTCTTCGCCCCACTCGTCGTTCGGGACACCGATCACGGCCACGTCGCCAACGGCGGGATGGGTGATGAGGACGGCTTCGACCTCGGCCGGATAGATGTTGACCCCTCCGGAGATGATCAGATTGACGCTCCGATCGGTCAGGTACAGGTAGCCGTCGGCGTCCACGTACCCCACATCGCCGAGCGTGAAATAGCCCTCGCGATAGGCCGAGGCCGTCTTGGCGGGGTCGTGGTAGTAGCTGAACGCGGCGCCGTCGGGCGCCTTGATGTAGATCGTGCCGACCTCTCCCACCGGTGCGTCGGCGCCGGCCTCGTCGAGGATACGGATCAGGTCGGGGCTGGCTGGCTTGCCAACCGTGCCGGGCCGGGACAGCCAATCCTCTGAAGCGACAAACGTGCCGCCGCCCTCGGTCGCGGCGTAGTACTCGTAGACCACCGGTCCCCACCATTCGATGATGCCCCGCTTCACCGCGACCGGGCAGGGCGCGGCGCCGTGGAGCACGAAGCGCAGCGATGAGACGTCGTAGCCAGCCCGGACCTCGGGTGGAAGCGAGAGCAGGCGGTGAAACATCGTCGGCACCATGTGGGTGTGAGTGATGCGGTGGCGCTGGATCAGCCGCAACGTCTCCTCGGCCTGCCAGCCGTCCATCATCACCACGCCCATCCCCTGGGCCAGCGGCACGGCCAGCGAGAAGGCTAACGGCGCGGCGTGATAAAGGGGGCCGGTACAGAGGTGCATGGTCGGCCCGTCGCCGGCCGCCCGGATCGAGGCCAGCACCGATTGGGCCGCGCTCGCGGCCGAGACGGATGCGGCGCTGGCTGACCTCGGCCGGTGCACGCCTTTGGGTCGACCCGTCGTACCGGACGTGTAGAGCATGGTGGTCCCGAGGACCGGATCGTCGATATCGCATCCGTCTTCGGCCCCGACCATGTCGTCGTAGCGCTCGAAGCCGTCGATGGCACCCCCCACCGCGAGCCGTACTGTCACGCCTGGCGCCTGGGTGACGGCGCCCGCGGCCGTTGCGGCAAACCGGGTGTCGGCCACCACCGCCCTGGCCTCGCAGTCGCCCACGACGTAGCCGGCCTCGTCCGCAGTGAGGTGCCAGTTGACAGGCGTCAGCCGCAGCCCGGCGCGCTGGCTGGCCGCCACGACCTCGGCGAACTCGGGCCGGTTGCTCGACAGCAACGCAATGGCGTCGCCCGCCTGAAGACCCTTGCGGCGGAGGGCGCGGGCGACGCGGTTGGCGTTGGCGTTTAACGTTCTAAAGGTGCGCTGCCCGTGGGGCGAGGTGATCGCCGGGTCCTCGGGCTTGGTCTCGGCCCACAGGGCGAGGAGCATGCCCTGGCGCATGGCCTCCCTCCGGCGTTGGGCCGCTTCGGCCGCGACCGCTTCGGCCGTCATGGCTCCGCCCCGACCGGTTGGAACTGCGGCAGGTTGCGACCGTCGGACAAGGTCTCCCACGTCAGGGTCACCGGCATCCCGACCGTCACCTCGTTGGGCCGGCTGCCGGTCACGTTCGACATGACACAGACCCCTTCGGCCAGTTCGATGAGTGCGACGACGTATGGCCCGTCTGTGAACGCCGGCAGGGGCATGGCGGGCCGGTGCTGGACGCTCACCGCGTGCACCGTGCCCCGACCGCTGGCCGGTCGCCACTCCAGTTGGGGTTCCAGGCAGCGGGGGCAGACCTCGCGTGGGTAGAAGATCGGCTCATCGCACGGGCGGCACCATTGCAGGA
>JBPYFF010000070.1:0-4382 GCA_051984455.1 Acidimicrobiales bacterium
GGAGGGCGACGACGCTGCCGATCTCGTGCGGTCTGGCCATCCGCCCGAGCGGGATCGCCGCGTCGAGGGTCTTCATCTTCGCCGGGTTGTCCATCGTCGCGGTGTTGATGGGTGTCTCCACCGCGCCGGGACCGACACCGACGACGGCGATCCCGTGCGGCCCGAGCTCGACGCCGGCGGTGCGCGTGAGCATGCGCATCCCGCCCTTGGACAGGCAGTACGGCGTGTTGCCGGGCATCGGCCAGTCCTCGTGCACCGACGTGACGTTGATGATCCGGCCGCCACCGTCGCCCTGGGCGATCATCTGCTTGGCCGCCAACTGGGTGCCGAAGAAGGCGCTCTTCAGGTTGACCGCCATCACCGCGTCGTACTGGTGCTCGTTCGTGTCGAGGATCGAGGAGCGGGTCTCGATGCCGGCGTTGTTGACCATGACGTCGAGGCGGCCCATCTCCTTGACGGCGGTGTCGATGAGCATCTGCAGGTCGGCAACTTTGCTGACATCGGCCTTGACCCCGATGGCCCTGGTCCCGAGGGCGGCCAACTGCTTCTCGAGGTCGTCGGTGGCCTGCTCGTCCGCCACGTAGTCGATCACGACATTGGCACCGGCCCCCGCCAGGGCCAGGACGATCGCCTTCCCGATGCCACTGTTACCACCCGTGACGATGGCGGTCTTGCCGTGAAGTGTCATGTTCGTTCACCTCGTCGTTTCCGAATGGCCATGACGTATTCACAAGGGTAGGAACCGCCACATGGCCTGGCGGCTTTCTGCGACGAGGGACTCCTCGTCAGGGTCACTCTCGTCCGCCGCTCGATGGCCCGCTTCACCCATTCCGGGTGATTACACCCCGACCCGTCTTGGCCACCATGACGGCGTGAGGGCCGTCGACCCGAGGCTGCTGCGGTACGGCCGCGCCACCCGTCTGTTCCTGATGCTGTCAGTTGCGATCGGTGTCGCGACCGCGGTGCTGGTGATCGCTCAGGCCTGGCTGCTGGCAACGGTTGTCGCCGGCGGCTTCGCCCTCGGGAAGACGGCCTCGCAGCTGAGCACGCCACTGGAAGCGCTGCTCGCCATTGTCGTCGGCCGCGCCTTGCTCGTGTGGTCCGGAGAGGTGGCGGCCAACCGCTCGTCGGCCCGGGTGAAGTCAGAGTTGCGGCGGGGGCTGGTGGAGCGGATCGCGACTCTTGAGCCTGACGGTCGACCGGTGCGCCGTACCGGTGACCTGGTTGCCCTGGCGACCCGCGGGATCGACGCGCTGGACGGCTTTTACTCCCGCTACCTGCCGCAGTTGATCCTGGCAGTCATCGTGCCGCTCGCCATACTCGCGGTGGTCGTCACCCGTGACTGGATCTCGGCCGCAATCATGCTGGTGACACTTCCCCTGGTGCCGCTGTTCATGGTCCTCGTGGGCCTGGCCACCCGGAGCCACACCGACCGCCAGTTTCGTACCTTGCAAGTGCTGTCCCGCCACTTCCTCGACGTGGTGAGCGGCCTGGCGACTCTGAAGGTGTTCGGTCGGTCGAGGGCACAGGTTGAAACGATCCGGAACGTGACCGACAGCTATCGCCGGACGACGATGACAACGCTGCGGCTCACCTTCCTGTCGTCGCTCGTCCTGGAGCTCCTGGCCAGCATCTCGGTCGCACTGGTTGCCGTGTCCATCGGGCTGCGACTGCTGGGCGGCCACCTCGACCTGCAGACCTCGCTGTTTGTGCTGGTGCTGGCACCCGAGGCTTATCTGCCCCTGCGGCTCGTGGGGGCGAACTTCCACGCCAGCGCGGAAGGCATGTCCGCCGCTGAGCAGGTGTTCGAGATCCTGGAACTACCGCCGCCTCGCCGTGGCACGCGCCTTGACGTACCCAACCCGGCCAGCAGCCCCCTCGTGGTCCGGGACCTGCGGGTCACCTACCCGAGCAGGGATGGCCCTGCCCTCGACGGCATCTCCGTTGTCGTCGAGCCGGGAGAGGTCCTGGCCGTGACCGGCCCGAGCGGGTGTGGCAAATCGACGTTGCTCGGCGTTCTGCTGGGTCTCGTCACGCCTGAGTCGGGGCTGGTTCGGATTGGCGGCGTCGACCTTGCCTCGCTCGACCCTGACGCCTGGAAGGCTCGCGTCGGGTGGGTGCCGCAGCGCCCTCACCTGTTCGCGGCTTCCATTGCCGACAACATCCGGTTGGGACGTCAGGACGCCTCTGCCGGCGATGTCCTGACTGCGGTGGCGGGCGCCGGTCTTACCGATCTCGTCGCCCGTCTGCCGGATGGCCTCCTCACCAAGCTGGGGGAGGGCGGAGCCGGCTTGTCGATGGGTGAGCGGCAACGGGTTGCGCTGGCCCGGGCGTTCCTGCGGGACGCGCCACTGTTGCTGCTTGACGAGCCGACCGCCAACCTCGACGGCGAGTCCGAGGCTGCCGTCATCGACGCTCTCAGATTATTGACGCCGGACCGCACGGTCGTGCTGGTGGCCCACCGTGCGGCCTTGCTCTCGCTCGCCGACCGCGTCGTGGAGCTCGCTCCCGGTCGGGTGTGGGCGTGACGCCGGCCACCCCACCGGCGCCTGTGGGACGGACGTTGGCGCTCGCCCGGCCGGCAGCGCGCCGGCTCACCGTGGCCACCTTGCTGGGTGCCGGCTCGATCGGTGCCGGCGTGGCATTGCTTGCGACCTCGGCCTGGTTGATCTCGCGTGCCGCACAACACCCGCCCATCGTGGACCTGGGCCTGGCGATCGTGGGTGTGCGGTTCTTTGCCATTGCCCGCGGCGTGTTCCGCTATGGCGAACGATTGGTCGGCCACGATGCCTCGCTTCGCGTCCTGTCCGAGACCCGCGTCGACGTGTACCGGCGCCTCGACGAACTGGCGCCCGCCGGGCTGCCGGCGTACCAGAGCGGCGACCTGCTTGCCCGCGTCGCTCAGGATGTCGACACGTTGCAAGACGTGATGCTGCGGGTGATCCCGCCCTATGGCATCGCCGCAGTGGTGGGCCTCGGGGTCGTGGCCCTGAGCTGGTGGATGCTGCCGAGTGCGGGCTTGCTGCTCGCGATCGCTCTGTTCCTGGCCGCGACGGCCGTTCCCTGGCTCACCTCGCGACTGGCGTCGCGAGCGGAGAGCCGGCAGGCGGCTGCCCGGGGAGAACTGAGCGCCAGCCTGGTTGACCTGCTGGAAGGGGCGCCCGAACTGGTGGCTTACGGCGCGACGGAGGGCCAGCTGACACGGATTACTGCCGCCGATGCGGAGCTCACCCGCATCAACGCCACCACGTCGCGCACGGCCGGTGTCGGATCGGCCCTCATTTCCCTGCTGACCGGTCTGGCCATGTGGTTAGCGCTGGCTGTCGGCGTTCCCGCGGTGCATGCGGGCCGGCTGGCCGGTCCGCTCCTCGCGGTCATCGCGCTCATTCCGCTGGCAGCCTTCGAGCTGGCAGTGGGGCTGCCGCAAGCTGCGCAGTCGCTGGTGAGGGTGAGGCAATCGGCGGGCCGGGTTTTCTCGGTCCTTGACGCCACCCCCGCCGTCGAAGACCCGGTATCTCCTGTTGCTCTTCCACCGGGAGACGGCGTGCAAGTACGAGGGCTGACGGTCAGGTATCCCGCCAGCGAGATGCCGGCGCTGGACGGGCTTGACCTCGACCTGTCCTCCGGCCGTCGCGTCGGCCTGGTGGGCCCGAGCGGCGCAGGGAAGACGACCCTGGCCCAGGTGTTGTTGCGTTTCCTGTCCTACGAGGGAGGATCGGTCACCCTTGACGGCGTGGAGCTGTCGGCTCTGGCCGGCGACGACGTTCGCCGGGTCATCGGGCTGGCGGCGGAGGATGCCCACCTTTTCGACACCACCCTGCGGGAGAACGTCCGCCTCGCTCGTCGCGACGCAACCGAGGAGGAAATCCGGCAGGCACTTGCACGAGCTCGCCTCCTCGAATGGGTGGAGCAGTTGCCGATGGGACTCGACACGGATGTCGGCGAGCACGGCGCCCGTATCTCCGGTGGTCAGCGCCAGCGGCTGGCACTGGCACGGGTGATGCTGGCCGGGTTTCCGGTGCTCATCCTGGACGAGCCGGGAGAGCACCTCGATGTCGGCACCGCCGATGCGCTGACAGCCGACCTGCTCGACGCCACCCGGGGACAGACGACGTTGCTGATCACCCACCGGTTGGCCGGGCTGGAGGCCATGGATGAAGTTGTCGTCATCGACGCCGGGCGGGTGGTCGAGCGGGGCACACACGATCAGCTGGTCGCGGCCGGCGGCCCTTACTCGCATCTCTGGCAACGCGAGAGGGGCGTGGAGCTCTCCGACACGGAGGTGGCAGTGTGAACGTCGACTTGGCCCGGGTGCAGTTCGGCTCGACGACCATCTACCACTTCTTGTTCGTGCCGGTCACGATTGGCCTCGCGTTCCTCGT
>JBPYFF010000071.1:0-4543 GCA_051984455.1 Acidimicrobiales bacterium
CATCCGCTCCTCGACGAACCGCTCGTCAAAGCCGGTGTCCGGATTCCACCGGAGGCGGATGCCGCGATCGCGCAATGAGGGCGGAAGGCCCTTCTCCCACAGGTCGGGCGGTTCCAGCACGTGACCATCAGCATCGACGACGATTTCGCGCATCAGGCATCCCCTCGTGTCGGCTCCCGGACACGCTAATGAATGGGCAGCCCGCGTGCGCCTTCTGGCGCCGACCTCTCAGAACGGCGTAGGGATGTAGCGGAGGGCAAGGTCTGGTTGGCGATAGCCCGCCGCCTTCTGGCGTTTCGGAAGGGTGATGTCCCGATGCTCGAGCGGCCGATAGGGGATGCGGCTGAGCAGATGGGTGATGATGTTGAGCCGGCCCCGCTTCTTGTCGTCGGTGTTCGCCACATACCACGGCGCCCACGCCGTGTCGCTTGCCCTGAACATGTCGTCACGGGCACGCGAGTAGTCGTACCAATGACTGTAGGACTTGAGGTCCATGTCCGACAGCTTCCATATTTTGCGCGGGTCGTCGATGCGACTCTCCAACCGGCGGGTTTGTTCGTCTGGGCTGACCTCCAGCCAATACTTCAGCAGGATGATGCCCGAGTCCACCATCGCCCGCTCCATGTCAGGAACTTGTTGCAGGAAAAAGGCGACCTGCTCCTGCGTGCAGAACCCCATCACGCGCTCGACCCCGGCCCGGTTGTACCAGCTGCGGTCGAAGATCATGACCTCTCCCGCCGCCGGCAGGTGCGGGATGTAGCGCTGTATGTACATCTGCGACTTCTCGCGCTCGCTCGGGGCAGGGAGCGCCACGACACGAAAGACTCGCGGGCTGACCCGCTCGGTGATCGCCTTGATGGTGCCGCCCTTCCCGGCCGTATCCCTCCCTTCGAACACCACGCAGACCTTCGCCCCCGTCGCCTTGACCCACTCCTGCATCGCCACCAGTTCACCATGCAACAGGCGCAGCTCGGCCAGGTAGTCCTTGTTCTTCATCCTGGCCGGCTGCTTCCCGTCGGCCGCAGCCGTCGTCTTGGTAATGTCCGGGCCGTTCTGACCATGCCGGTTTGCCTTCTTGGCCATGTCAGCTCCTTGTCGCAGGTGCCACCCCGTTCACTTCTGACCGGCGGCGGGCGATGAGCTTGCCGAGCTCCCACAAGCCGAGCAGGACGATCGGGGGTATCAGAGCCCAGCGGAACTGCCTCATGTTCAGGTCAGTGGTGCCGAGGATATGGCGGAGGGCATCCATCTGGGTGGTGAGGACGGCAAGGACGAACTCGCCTATTGCCGTCCAGTTCATGTGGCGGCTCTCGAAGGTCGCAAGGGTGAAAACCGTTTCAGTCTCGCTGCGGCATTGGAACGCGGCCACGATCATCATGAGAGCGAATGAAGTGAATGCGATGGAAATACCGACATGCACGTTGCCGAAATGCGATTTCCCCAGCTGGATGAGGCTCAGCAGTGCGATCGACATGGCTAAGCCGACCAGTCCCGTGGTGAGCATGAGCGGCCGGGTAAGCACCGACTCGCCCCTGGGCCTCGGCGTTCGGTTCATCAGCCCGGGAGTCTCGCGGTCAAAGCCGAGCGCGAAGCCGAAGGGGGCGTTGACGACGAAGTGGATCCACAACACCTGGGCCGGGGTGAAGGGCTCACCCGCCGCGATGTTGAACAACGTCGCCCCGAGGAACGTCAGCACAAACGCGACCAGCATGATCAGGACGAAGCGGATGTACTTGGTCAGGTTGTCGTAGATCTTGCGGCCCTGCTCGACGGCGTACACGATCGTGGCGAAATTGTCGTCGGAAAGGATCATCCGCCCGGCGTTCTTGGCGACATCGGTGCCGCTCCCCATGGCGATGCCGATGTCAGCCGCCTTGATGGCAGGGGCGTCGTTCACCCCGTCGCCCGTCATGGCGACCACATCGCCCTTCTTCTTCAGGGTGTCGGCGAGGAGGACCTTGTGCTCCGGAGCCACGCGCCCGAGCACCCCGATGGCGTCGATGCGGGCCAGTCGCTCCGGTTCCGGCAGGGCGGCAAAGTCCGCGCCGACGATGGCTTCACCCGGTATTCCCAGCTGCTCGGCGATAGCCGCCCCCGTCGTGACATCATCGCCCGTCACCATCCGGACCCGGATGTGGGCCGCCTGCGCCTCGGCTACCGCCGCCTTCGACTCGTTTCGGGGAGGATCGACCATGCCGACGAGGCTGGTCATCTGCAGATCGGTCACGTAGGACAGCAGGTCGCCGCCCGGGTCGAACGTCGAGGGATCGAGATCGCGCATGGCCGCGGCCATGACCCGCCGGCCTTCCCCCTCCATCCGCACCATCTGCGTTTCGGCTCGTTGCGACAGATCGGTGTCCCAGGCAATGACCTTGCCGTCGGATAAGGCCGTGGTGGCCCGGCCCATCACCGCCGGGGCGGCGCCCTTTACGAAGCAGCGCACGACCGGCCATCCCGACGGCCCGACAGTCGAGTTGAACGTGGCCATCAGCTTGTAGGTGGGGTCGAACGGGAGGGTGGCCAGGCGAGAGAGGCGCTCGCGGGTACCGTCGATGTCGAGGCCGGCCTTGTAGGCGAGCACCAGCAAGGCTCCCTCCGTTGGGTCGCCCACCACCTTGCCGTCGACCAGCTTGGCGTCGTTGGCCACCAGATAAGGAAGGATGGCGGCCTCGATCGTGTCAGAGCTGCCGGCGGCGTGCTGGACCTGACCCTCGAGCCCGTAGCCGGTGCCGGTGATCGTGAAGCGGTCGGCCGGGTCGAGCACCTCGACCGCGGTCATCTGGTTCATGGTCAGCGTGCCGGTCTTGTCGGAGTTGATGGCCGACGTGAACCCGAGGGTCTCGACCGACGGCAAGTCCTTCACGATGGCGCTCCGCTTGGCCAGCTCGACGCTGCCGAGTGACAGGATCACCTGCGTCACGGTGGGCAGTGCCTCCGGTATGGCGGCGATGGCGAGGGACACCGCAGCGATGAACAACGCGTCCCATCCCCTGCCCCGGTAACGCCCGAAGGCGAACATCACGATCATGGTGATGCCGGCTGCGGCCGCAATCCACAGGCTCAGGGTGTTGAGCTCCTTGGTGAGCGGCGACTGCTCCTTGGCGGTGGCGGTCAGCAGCTCGGAGATCTTGCCGAGCTCGGTGCTCGCGCCAGTGCCGGTCACGATCAGGGTGCCGCTCCCATGGGTGACCGGGGTATTCATGAAGGCCATGTTGGTCTGATCACCCGGGCCGAGCTCCCGGGCGGGCAGCGTGGTGGTCTCCTTGGCCGCCGGTGTGCTCTCGCCCGTCAAAGCCGACTCGTCGATCTGCAGCGAGCTGGCGGCAACGATGCGCCCGTCGGCCGGGACCTGATCGCCGGCCGCGATCAGCACCACGTCGCCCACAACCAGCTGTTCGGCCGGGATCTCGGCCTCAATGCCGTCACGCCGGACTCGAGCGGTGGCCTTCATCATCGACTTGAGGGCGTTCATGGCGCTCTCCGCCTTGCCTTCCTGCCGCAGCCCGACCACCGCGTTCAGTAATGTCAGACCAATCAGCACGACCGCGGTGCTCCACTCCTTGATCGCCAGCGAAACGATTGCCGCCACCGACAGGATGAGCTGCATGTAGGCCCGGTACTGATCGAGGAACCGGCGCCAGCCGGGGATGGTCTTCTCTTCGGGCAGAGCGTTCGGGCCGTTGGTGCGCAGCAGCTCCGCCGCCCGCGCGGCCGGGAGCCCAACCGCAGGATCAACCCCCAGCCTGGCCGCGACCTCGTCGGGCGACAGGGCATACCAGACTCCCTCGTCTGGCGCACGGTGCTCAGCTGTTTCGGTGTTCAGAGCCAACGCCGCTGTACCTCCTTGTATCACTGCGTCGGTGGGCAGTGGCGACCGCGTGAAACCCGGTGGGCCGATGCTAACCCTCGAGGCAGCCCCCCAGAGGGGCGGTAGATCGAGACGATCGCGCGTCCAGGGCACACCCACCGGCTTGGCCGCCTTCCCGGCTTGCCTGCCTTTGTGAGGCTGATCAGGAAGAAATCGTCGGCGCGGCTTCCAGGACCCGACGAAGACCGATGGTCAGCTTGCTCGTCCATCCTCCTTCGAACCTGTCCCGGTCGGCCAGATGTGCCTCATCCCAACCACGATGCTCCACCCGCAGTCGAGTCCCGGTCGCGATCGGCGTGAGCTCGAACGTTACGACCGTATCTCCGAACGAACCATTCCACCGGCAGCAGAGTCGCCGCGGCGCGTCCACTCCAAGAACTTCGGCCTGCACCCGTCCGATGGGGTCGCATTGCAGCGTGAAGCGCCGTCCAACGACGGCGGCGAAGTCTCCAACCATCAACCACAACGCCAGCTCGTCGGGGTCCACGAGTGCTCGCCACACGCGCTCCGGCGGATGCGGGTAGGTGACCTCATGGATGACGGATTCGCCTTCGATCACGGGTTCCGATCCAGGTGGTGGCCGAGGCGGGCGAGGGCTCCTGCCCAGGAAGCATCCAGGCGGAAAAGCCAGCCGCGCACCTCGTCGAGACCCTCGGGATGGAGTCGATACCTGCT
>JBPYFF010000072.1:0-9224 GCA_051984455.1 Acidimicrobiales bacterium
TCAGGCGCTTTGAGATCTACTCGATCCGAGACGGTGTTCCAGCCCAAGATGTCGAGCGCCTGGCCACAGCCTTCCTCCGGTGCGGCGACCACATCCCTGAGCTGCGCCACTCCGTCGTCGGCCACAATCTCTCAGACGAGCCCATCCACATGGTCTGGGAACACGCCTACGACTCACCGGAGGCGTACCAGCGGTACATGGTGCACCCGTACCACGCCAATATTCTCGACCGGTACCTCCTGAACGACAGCCCCGAGCGGGTCGTCACCAACAGCCCCCTCTTCGACGGCGTCCTTGTCGGGTACACCTGCACCGAACCCGTCTACTACTTGAAACAAGGCGTCCGAAAGCTGGTTCTGTTCGGCCTGGACGGTCCGGACGCGGGCCGAACGCGGCCGGAATTCGTCGACGCCCTGCGAAATCTCGCCGGTACCGAGCCGGGTGCCGTCCTGTCGGTGGTCGAGCCCAACACGATGGGCATCGCCTGGTTCGACGGCGTGACGCCGATCCTGCCACCTTCCCGGTGGACGCACATCTGGGAGCTCGGCTTCGAGTCGGTTGATGCTTACGACCGATATCAGGCCAGCGACTCCGCGCTGGCGCGATCCGAGCGTGACGGATGGACGGGCGCGGGTAAAGGAGTGGTGAGCCAGGCGGTCGAGCTGCACTACCTGGTCGAGTTGTAGATCGGAGGACGTGATGGAGCTACCGAGATTCATCTCCGTCGACGACCACATCGTCGAGCCGACAACGTTGTGGACGGACCGGCTGCCGGCCAGGCGGCGCGACATCGGTCCTCGCGCCCGCCGGCAACGGGGCCAGGTCGTCTACGACGCGACAAAGTCCCTGAGCTTCGCGCCGGGCGACGGCCCCGAGGACCGGTGGTGCGACGTCTGGTACTACGAAGACACCGTATTCCCGCTTCACGCCGCGTACACAGCCATCGGGCCGCTGTCCGACGCGCCCGCGGAGACTGCGGTCACCTACGACGACATCCTCCCCGGATGCTTTGACCAGAAACACCGGCTGGCCGACATGGACCTGAACCACACCGAAGCCAGCCTGTGCTTTCCGACCGTGCCCCGCTTCTGCGGCCAGCTGTTCCTCAACCGCAAGGACACCGAACTGGCCCAACTGTGCGTTCAAGCGTTCAACGACTGGATGATTGACGAGTGGGGCGGGGGAGAGGGGACCGGCCGGCTCATTCCCTTGACTCTCGTTCCCCTCTGGGACGCTGAGCTGGCCGCGGCCGAGATCAGAAGGTGCGCCGCCAAAGGCTCCCACGCTGTCGCCTTCTCCGAGAGCCCATCGGAGCTTGGCCTGCCGAGCATCCATACGGACGAGTGGGAACCGTTCTTCGCAGCGTGCAGTGAGACGGAGACGGTCATCAACATGCACATCGGCTCGTCGTCAAAATGGGCCATGACGTCTCCCGGGGCACCAATGATCGCACTGGTCCCGTTAACGACGGAGAATTCCGTGCACGCCCTCGTTGACTGGCTTCTCTGTGGGGCACTGGCTCGCTATCCGAACTTGAAGATCGCGCTCAGCGAAAGTCAGGTCGGGTGGATGCCCTTCGTCCTGGAACGGCTCGACAGCGCCTGGCGCCGCAGCCGTAAGTACGATCCCGCCATCTACGAACGGGTGCCCGACCCCCCGAGCCACTACGTGCCCGGGCGTGTCTTCGCCTGCATCTTCGATGACGCCGTTGGCCTGGCCAATCGGGACTACGTCGGCATGGGCCAGATCATGTTCGAAACGGACTATCCCCATGCCGATTCCACCTTTCCCGAGTCACGGCAGGTTGCCGACAAGATGATCGCCGAGTCCGGGTTGTCGGAGAGCGAAGCGCGGATGTTTGTTCGAGGAAACGCCATCGACTGCTACGACCTCGGTCGTTACGGAATCACCAACTGACGAGGAGGCGGGCAATGTCTGAAGCCGGGCAGTACGCCATCGTGACCGGAGGATCGTCCGGGATTGGAAACGCCATTGTGCACTGCCTGGGTGAGGGCGGGACGCGCGTCGCCATCCTTGATGTCAACAAGCCATCCTCCGGCGTCGACGCCGAATACGTGGCGTGCGACGTCGCCGACGAGGAGGCAGTGGTCGAGGCGGTGGCCGAGGCGGCAGAACGCCTGGGGGGCCTGGACCGTGCCTTCCTGAACGCCGGTATCGGTGGCGTCGGAGCCATCGTTGATCTGTCCGGCGAGGATTGGGACCGAATGCAGTCGGTCGACTTGCGCGGGGTGTTCCTGACATTGCGGGAATCAGCCAGGACGATGATCGCGGCGGGCAACGGTGGCTCGATGGTTGTGACGAGCTCGGTGTGCGGTTTTTTGGCCGACCGGAGGATGTCCCACTACAACGCGGCCAAGGCGGGTGCCATTGCCCTCGCCAAAGTGGCGGCGGCCGAGCTTGGCCCTCAAGGCATCCGCGTGAACGTGATTGCACCCGGCGTGACCGACACGCCCATGGCTCAGACGACCGACACGACGCTGGTTGGCTATCGGGACACCGTGACCAAACGCACGCCTCTTGGGGGGTTCGGCGACCCCTACCACGTCGCAGAAGCCGCCGTTCGCCTCTCGGAGCTCGAATGGGTGACCGGCCAGGTGCTCGCCGCCGACGGCGGCGTCACCCTCTTCAGTCCCATCGACCCGGAAGACTTCTTGCCAAAGCAGGAGGCCGGTCGAGCCTGGATGGCCGTCAGCGGCAACGTCGAGTAAGCCGGAGGCCTCCATGCTGGATGTTGTCATTGAAGGAGCGACTCTTGTCGATGGCAGCGGTGCGCCGTCGCGCCCGGCCACGGTCGGCATCTCGGGGGATCGCATCATCCTGCCCGAGGCGGCCACCCCTGCCCCGGCCGCCCGCCGGCACATCGATGCATCGGGTTTGGTGGTGAGCCCCGGGTTCGTCGACGTCCACACTCATTTTGATGCTCAGGTGTTTTGGGATCCCTATCTGACCCCTTCATCTCTCCACGGCGTCACCACCGTTGTCGCCGGCAACTGCGGCTTCTCGATCGCCCCGTTGAACGATGCCGACGCCGACTACATGCTGAGGCTCCTGGCCCGGGTCGAAGGCATCCCTATACCGGCGCTGTCGGAGGGAGTCCCCTGGAACTGGAGCACCTTTGGCGAGTATCTCGAGGCGGTGACGGCGGTGCGGCCGGCGCTGAACTTCGGTGTCATGGCCGGCCACTCTGCTCTGCGCCGCCGGGTCCTCGGCGCCGGCAGCGGTGAGACCGGACTCGATGCAGACGCGATCGCACGACTGCGCGGCGAGCTGCACGACGCCCTGAAGGCGGGGGCAATGGGCTTCTCCTCATCCTGGGGGGACGCCCACTTCGACGGGGACGGCAATCCCATCCCGTCCCGGTTCGCCGATGAGGAAGAGCTGGTCCAGCTTTGCGCCGAGGTGGCTGACTTCCCAGGAGCCCAGGTCGAGTTCATTCCCACCATCCATTCCTTCACCGACCGCCACATCGATCTGATGGCCCGGATGTCGTCGGCCGCGAGGGCCCCGTTGAACTGGAACGTGTTACTGCCCACCGATCCGGATACATGCCGGGGAAAACTCGGGGCGTCCGACTATGCGGCGGCGCGCGGAGCCCGCGTACTGGCCCTGAGCTACCCGGGGCCGATGAACGCCCGGGTCTCGTTCTTGACCTCAGCCTTTGACGCCATCCCGGGTTGGTCGGAGACGATGGCGCTTCCTCCCGATCAGCTCGCGGCCGCGCTGTTGGACCCCGACGAGCGGGAGCGGCTCAAGAAGCTGGCCGCACAAGGAGACGCCGCCACCTTCGGGCTGACCCGCTTCGAGGACCTGAGGGTGCTCGACACGTACACCGAGGACACCAGGCGCTACGAGGGACGTCGGCTGGGCGACCTGGCACGGGAGCTCGGCCGCGACGTCTTCGACCTGCTGTGTGACCTCGGTGCCACCGACGTCCGGACCGGCTTCAGCCGGGCGCCGATTGGAGATGACCCCACCAGCTGGGGTCTCCGCCTCCAGACCTGGATGGACCCCCGCGTCGTCATCGGGGCGTCGGATGCCGGGGCCCACGTCGACATGCTGTCGACTTTCGACTATGCGGTCGCACTGCTCGCCCTGGCACGCGAGCGGGACGCGCTACCCCTCGAAGAGGTGGTGCGATTGCTCAGCCATGTCCCCGCTTCCCTCTACCGCATCCCGGGCAGGGGAAAAGTGGTCGACGGTGCTCATGCCGATCTGGTGGTCTTCGACCCCGCCACGGTCGGGCCCGGGCGGGTCAGCTGGCGCAATGACTTTCCTGGGGGAGCGGGCCGGCTGTTCGGCCAGCCGGTTGGCATCGAGACAGTGTTTGTGAACGGGACGGAGATCGTGGCCGGGGGAAAGCTGACCGGCGAACGTCCTGGTCAGCTGCTTCGACCGGGAGCTTCGCACTCGATTATTTGATGATCACGCCCGCGTCGATGGGCAGGGTGACGCCGGTGATGAACCGGGCTTCGTCCGAGGCAAGGAAGAGCACTGCGTTCGAGATGTCGCGCGGCGCCATCCACGGGACCGGGAGAGCGTTGAGGCTCTGGAAGACCGGCGCCGACAACTCGCGGGTCGGCTCATCGACGTCGGGCATGATGAGCGAATAGATCGACTGGTTGTGGACCATCTCGGTGTCGACCGTGCCCGGATGGATACTGTTGACCCTGATCATGTGCGGCGCCAGCTCGAGGGCGAGCGTCCGCATCAGGCCGACCACGCCGTGCTTGGCCGAGCCGTAGTGACCAAGACCGGCGATGGCTCGGATCCCGACTGATGAGCTGGTGAGCACCATTGATCCTCCCCGCCCGCCGGCGATCACGTGGGGGATGGCGGCTTTGCACGTATGCCACACACCGGTGAGGTTGACATCGATCATGTCCTGCCAGCTGTCCTCGCTGAGCTCGGCAACTGGACCGACGGAGTAGATGCCCGCGTTGGCGCACACAATGTCAAGGCGACCGAGCTCTGCCACTCCCTGTTGGACCACCGTCGCCAGCCGGTCGTAGTCACGCACGTCCGCCTGGGCCGCCACGATTCGACCGCCCAGCTTCTCGACCAGTGCCACCGTCTCGTCCAGATCCGCCGGACGGCTCATGTCGCAGGGGACAGTGCCGATCTGACCGCAGATGTCCACTGCGATGATGTCGGCGCCCTCCTCGGCCAGGCGTACGGCGTGGCTCCTTCCCATGCCCCGGGCCGCGCCGGTGATGAACGCGACCTTGCCTTCAACCCGTCCCATAGCCACCTTCCGGTTGCTGACTGAGGTTGTTGCTGAGGCGCCGGTGGCGCAACTGGCGCAGCAGTTGGGGATCCAGTTGGGCCGCCGACGTGGAGTCGGTGCCGGAACGCAGAACTCGCCCCGAGTGCTCGCCGGTGAACACGCCCGCTCGAACGACCTCTGTCCCGCCCACCAGGACCGACGCGATGCCCAGTCCGTGGCTGGTCAGGCGGGCAGCTCCGCCCGGCAGGTCGCGCACCATGCGAACAGTCGACGGACCGATGGTCGCAGGATCGAAGATCACCAGGTCGGCGTGGGCACCCACGGTTAGCCGGCCACGGTCAACCAACCCGTACAGCCGGGCGGGGATGTCGGTGAACTCCTGGACCATCTCCTCCAGGTTGAACACCGGCTCATCGCGCACCAGCTCGGCGAAGGCAGCGGTGCTGTACTCGACGTTTACGACCCCGCGAACATGAGCGCCACCGTCGGACGCGCCCAGGACGACCCGCGGGTCGCGGAGAACCGCGGCCCGCTTCGCTCGTTGTTCCGCGGTCTCCACGGGAACCAGGTGCCGCACGAAGCCGACGTCGAGATGGGAGGCCGCGGCGAGGTCGAGCATGACGTCGATCGGCGTCTTGCCGGCATCTGCGGCGAGCTTCGCGACCGACTGGCCCAGCAACGGTTGCATGCTCTCGGAATCAGAGTCGCTCACCGAGTGCTCGGGCAGGCTGTCACGGAACATGGCCGGCACACCGACCGGGGCATTGGCGAGGCTCCCGTGCAACTCGGCCCGGACGGACGGGTCCTTGATGGCCGCGACCCGCTCGCCTGGAGGCAGCTGGAACAGCCCCTCGAAGCCCGGGAGCATGCGAAATCCCACGTCGCTCTCGAGGAAGTCGGTGCGGACCCTGAAGTTGTGAGGGATCATCATGGGGACGACGAAACCCCCTGCGGCCTCCGCCCGGTCGGCTGAGTTCAGCTGGCGCTCATGGATGTCGGGAATGGCGGGGTAGTGAAGGAGCACCGTGTTCCAGTTGACGTGCCGCTGGGCGGCAATCGACATGGCGGTCAGCAGTTCGTAGTCGCGGTCGACGAACCCGTAGGCGGCCGACTCGGGGATGAATTCGACGCTGGTGCCGGGAAACTGGCGGCACACCGCCGCCAGGGCGACGAACTCATCTCGGGAAGCAAAGGCCGGAGGGGTCGGGAGCCCGGCACCGTCTCGATGGGTGGCGGCGGTGGCACTGGAGAAACCCATTGCCCCGGCAGAAAGTGCATCCGCCAGTTGCTGGCACATGCGCTCGGTCTCACGCTCCGACGCGGCCCGTTCCGAACCGGCGGGCCCCATGACGTGTCGCCTGATGGCCGAATGGCCGGCCAGGAAGCCGATGTTGATTGTCAACGGCCGGCGCTCGACAGTTTTCAGGTATCCGTCGAACGTCCGCCATCGGATGTCGACGCCCTGCTCGAGCGACTCGGGAGGAATGGCTTCGACCCGGGAGAGCAAGCCGGTCAGGAAGGACGGGTCTTCCCCGGCCGGCGCGAGCGAGATCCCGCAGTTTCCCCCGATTACCGTCGTCACTCCGTGCAGGGGCGACGGCGAGGCGGTCGGATCCCAGAGCACCTGGGCGTCGTAATGGGTGTGGACGTCGATGAACCCCGGGCAGACGACCTGTCCGCTCGCGTCAAGCGTGCGGCGCCCGGAGGTTCGATCCCCGCCCGTGATGATCGATGCAATCCGCCCATCTGAGACCGCCACGTCGCCCCGGTATCCTGGCCGCCCGGTGCCGTCGACGATCAGGGCGTCGCGGATGACGAGGTCGTGCACGGTCACGCCCCGGCCCGAAGGAGACGGCCGGGTCGTGCCTCGGTGAACGTTCCGTCTCGCAAGAGCGTCTGACCGGCCACAACGGTGGCATGGATGCCCTCTGCCTCCTGAACCAGCCGGGTGCCTCCTGCAGGGAGATCATCGGCCGCATACGGAAGGCTCGGCGCCACCCGCTCAGGATCGAACACCACCAGGTCGGCGACGCTTCCCTCACGGAGAAGACCCCGGTCGGGAAACCCGAACACGTGCGCCGGTCGCGACGTGAGCATGGCGATGCCTTGCTCCCACGTGAACACCTGGCGCTCGCGAACCCAGTGAGCGAGGAAATAGGTGGGGATGGAACTATCCATGATCTGCGAGACGTGCGCCCCCGAGTCCGATTGGGCGATGACGGTATGCGGGTCGCGCAGGATGGCCTCAACGGCCGCCCGGTCCTGGTTTGCGAAGGGCTGGGTGAAGAACTGATTGAAGTCGGCGGCAAGCGACAGGTCGATGACCACGTCGACAGGCGTGGTGCCCCGCTGGCGGGCCAGTTCTGACACCGACGGTCTTTCGCCGGTCGGGGTGAGGAGGGCACGGAGGTTGTCGTAGTCCGGCAACCGGGCTTGCACCTCCGCCGCGACCGAGCTGGTGACGTATGGCCCGTTGAGAGCTTCGTCGACCAGCTCGGCCCGCTGAACGGTATCGAGGAGCGCGGCTCGCTGCTCGGCCAGTGGTCGTTGACGCAACCTTCGCCACCCGGGGAGGCGGTCGTACGGCAAACCCACTTGAAACCCGACGACGTTTTGCAGCTCCCTCACGTGCACCTGGCCGACGGCACTTGCTCCCGCGACCTCGATGGCTTCGAGGAACGTCTGGACATTGCGCCAGGCCTCTGGTCGCTCTCTGATGTAGACGTACGGAAAGTGGACCGCCCGTCGGGTCGAGATGGCGATTCTGGAGAGCTTTTCTTGCACGGCCGGGTCGGTGATGTCGGTCGCGACCTGGAAGAGCCCGGCCTCGAGATCGCCGAGCACGCTGGTGAGGGCGGCAACCTCATCCCAGCCACCGACGAAGCTCGCGACCGGACCGTCGTCGATCGTTCGATGCTGAGCCAGTTGAGACGTCGAGAACCCGATCGCGCCAGCCCGGATCGCCGCTCTGATCTCGGCTCTCATACGGGCCATGTCCTCATCGGTCGCCTTCTCGGAGAAGGCTCGCTCACCCATGACGAAAGCCCGCAGCGCGGAGTGGCCGATGTAGCCGGCGATGTTTATGCCCTTCGGCCGCGCCGCCACGGCGTCGAGGTAGTCGGCATAGGTGTTCCACGTCCACGGCACGCCGGCCGCCATGTCCTGGCGGGAGATGTCCTCGGCCCGCTCGATGCTGCGAATGGCGAGGTCCCGGGACTCGGCCGGAGTCGGTGCGAGCGTGAAGCCGCAGTTGCCCATGACGCACGTCGTCACGCCGTGCAAGGACGCACAGTTGCCGAGTGGATCCCAGAAGATCTGGGCATCGAAGTGGGTGTGCCCGTCGACAAAGCCGGGCGTGACGAACAGGCCCGAAGCATCGATCTCCTCTTCACCTCGCTCCGGGACGGCTCCGATCGTCGTCACCCGCCCGGCCGCGACCGCC
The DNA here is from genome assembly GCA_051984455.1 of Acidimicrobiales bacterium. GTDB lineage: Bacteria > Actinomycetota > Acidimicrobiia > Acidimicrobiales > Palsa-688 > JBPYFF01. Next base: position 8,688 of record JBPYFF010000072.1, read on the forward strand.
ACATCGGCCCGAAACCGCTGGCCACCGGCGCCATCGACCACGGTGCCGCCGCGGATGACGAGGTCGTAGTTCAGGGTTCCTCCCCTCGTCGAGCGTCGACCCCAACGTAACAAAAATAGATATGAGAGAGGGCGCCGGATGGCGTGGGCGGGTGGCCCGCTCTTGTAATCTTGTTGATCATGACGCCGGCGTTCTCGTTCAGGTCGGGCGGAGTGGCGGGCATGGATCGGCCCCGGCGGCTGAGCCAGCCCCGCATCGCCGAGATGATCGCCGACTCCCTGCGCCGGCGGATCCTGGAGGGGGAGCTGGCCGACGGTGACGTGCTGCCCAAGGTCGACGACCTGCTGCTCGAGTTCCCGGTGTCCAAGCCCTCCATCCGGGAGGCCATGCGGATCCTCGAGACCGAGGGCCTGATCTCGGTCCGGCGGGGCAACGTCGGGGGGGCGGTCATCCACTCCCCCAAGCCCAAGACGGCCGCCTACATGCTGGGCATGGTCCTGCAGGCCGACCACGTCGCCCTGGCCGACCTGGCCCAGG
>JBPYFF010000073.1:0-2204 GCA_051984455.1 Acidimicrobiales bacterium
GTCGATTCTGGCCGGGCTCGGCGTCGACGCGCCCCTCCCGGGCGGCGGGTTCTACCTGTGGGCCCCGGCCCCGGGCGGCGATGCCTGGGGCTTCACCGAGCGACTGGCGACCCAGGGAGGATTGCTGGTCGCGCCCGGCGACATCTTCGGCCCGCCGGGCGCGGGCTACGTCCGCGTCGCCATGGTGCAGCCCATGGAGCGGCTCGCCCTGGTCGCCTCCCGCCTCGGGGTCCCGGCGTCGTAAGCGGCAGGTGCCGTAACCGGCCGGTCCCGTGAGCGGCGGACCGGCTCTTAGCCCGACGGGACGGGGGAGGACTGGTCGAACGGTCGCAGGAAGGGGGCCGGCCGGTAGGCGAGAAAGGACGGAGGGCCGACCGACGAGTACGACGGCCCGAGGGCGCCGGCGGCGGTGTTGAGGGAAGCCGGCGCAAGCGAGCCCCAGTGGTTGGCGTCGATGCGCTGGACCAGGGACTGGAACGCGGTGATCGTCTCGGCCGAGCTGAACGCGCAGTGCCCGGCCCGGTGGACGAACACTTGCTGAAGGCGGTTGGTGTCGTGACCATCCTGAGCCGCCCCGGCATAGGCCTGCTCCTGCTGGACCACGACCAGGCCGTCGCCGGTGGTGTGCATGCTCAGCACGGGGATGGCGAGGCGGCCGTTAAAGGTGATGTTGTTGCGAAGGTACGCCACCGCCTTGGGGTCGGCCGGGATCCGGGAGCTGGCGTTCAGCCGGGCGATGTCGGCCGTGAGGTCGAGACCGGCCTGCCGGTAGAGGCCTTCGACCTCCGGGCGGTCCACCGACCGCTGGAGTTGAGCGCCATAGTCGACTCCGACGTTCCAGGACACGTTGCCTCCCGCGCGGCGTTCGAGGTCCGCCCGGGCATAGGTGGCAAAAAGAATGTCGATCCCGGTGATCCAGTTGTACTGGTTGAGCTCCTGGGCGGCGAAGTCGGTTGTCGCCGGCTCAGGACTTCCTGGCGCGTACCAGCCGGGAAGGTCGGTCAGGGCGGCGGCCAGCGCAATGCGGGCCCGGCCCTGGGCGGTCTGCTGGGCCGACGCCAGGACGTTCCGTGCCACGGTTAGCGCGGCCGCGGGATCGGTGATGTTGACGACCGGGTACGGGGAATTGGGCGCCAGGAGGACCTTGCCGGCGACGAAGCTGTCCATCCCCTGGTTCCAGGTGCCGACTCCTCCTCCCACGACCCCGCACATCGGGAGCGCGCCGGCAAACCGGCCCGGCTGATCCTGGACCAGGCCGGCGGTGATCATGCCGCCGAGGGAGTGGCCCCAGGCGATGGTGCGGCGGGGGTGTTGACCGACGACGCGGTCAAAGGCGTCGAGCGTCGCCAGCTGGTCGGGAATTGCCTGCTCGATGGCCCAGCCGGTCGTGGCGTAGGAAGAACCGGCCAGCGCGTAGCCGTGATCGAGCATCCATTGACGGGTGACTGGATCGCCGACGTCGAGCGCGGGGTTCTTTGACCCGGGGGCAACATAGCCGTGGCTGTAGAGCGCCAGGGTGCCGTTCCAGTTTCCTGGCACTTCAATGAGCCAGGTGGCACCGTCGGCCAGCGTCCCCCGGTAGGCGCGGGGAGCAGCCCCGCTCGGTGGGGAAGGGGAGGTAGGAGCCGAGCTGGCGGCCGGCCCGGTGGTCGATACCGGAGCGGACTGAGTTGTCCTGGTCGCAGCCGCTCCGCTGCAGCCCGCCAGCACCGCCCCAACCCCAACCGCCCCCACCATCCGCCGCCCATTCACGCCCGTCGATGGTAGGTGACGGGTGGATTCCGCCCCGGTCGGCCTGGCCGATTAGCTTCCCACTCCGTGGCTGACCTGCAGGCAACCATCGGCGAGCTGTGGGAACGGGCCGGCGATCTCGCCCCCGGGGATCCGGCTGCCCTCGCCCCGGTGCGGGAGGCCATCGATCTGCTGGACCGGGGCGAGGCCCGGGTGGCGGAGGGGTCCCACGACGGCGTGGTCGTTCACGAGTGGCTCAAGCAGGCGATCCTCCTCTATTTCAAGCTGTCGGCGATGCAGACGACCGAGCTTGGCCCGTTCGAGTACGCCGACAAGGTGCCGCTCAAGCACGGCTTTGCCGCCTCGGGCGTCCGGGTCGTGCCCGGCGCCTCCGCCCGCTGGGGCAGCTACCTCGAGCCCGGCGTCATCCTGATGCCGAGCTACGTCAACATCGGCGCCCGGGTCGGTGCCAA
>JBPYFF010000074.1:0-3574 GCA_051984455.1 Acidimicrobiales bacterium
CCGCCTCTTGTCGTTCGTGTTGTTGGGGCCGTTTGCTTCGGCTTGGTCGCTCGAGCGTCTTCGCTCCATGCCACCCTCATGCCTCAGCCGGGAGGCACGGACGCGGACCCCGGATGGACTGCGGCAACCTTTCGCTGCATTGATGCCTCCCTTAGATAGATCGGGTCAGCGACACAGATCCCCGGGGTTGCCCATCTTTGGCCCCTCATGTGTGAGACAGATCCCAGCGCTTCCTTGATCAGCCCAAGTGCCGGCCGAAAGGACGGTGTCTGCCAAACTGAGCCGGACCTGAGTCATCAGGTTTCTTGGCTCAGGCCCCCATCGATGACGTAGTTCGCCCCTGTCACATTCGCCGCCCGGCCGCTGGCCAAGAACACGATCAAGTCTGCGACTTCCTCCGGCCCGGTGAAACGTCCGGTCGCCGTCTCCTTGACGGCTCCGCTTGCTACGTCACGCGCGTCAGAGCCTTGGGCGGCTGAAACGGTGGCGGCTACGCCCTCCGCACCCAACCACAGCTCAGTCGAGACGGGGCCGGGGCTGACGGCATTCACCCGAATCCCGAGTGGTCCCACCTCCTTGGAAAGTGCCTTGGAAAAGTTGGCAAGCGCCGCTTTGGCAGCGCTGTAGTCGATGACGAGCGGGTCCGGAAGGGTTGCGTTGACCGAGGCGTTATTGACGATGCTCCCGCCCCCTCGAGCGGCCATGTGGGGTAACACGGCGCGCGTTGCCCTCACGGCAGACATGAAGGTAAGGGCGATCGTTGTCGACCACTGCTCATCGGTGACGAAGGTGAAGCCTTTCAAGCGTGGCGTGACTGCGCCCGCGTTGTTGACCAGGATATCGATGGGCCCGCCGCTCAGGGCAGCATCTATGAGCTGTGACGGCCCGTCGGACCCCGACAAGTCGACACCTACATGGATGACATGGCCCTCACTACAAAGAGTGTCCAATTCGGATGAAGACTGACGCGACCCGGCGACCACGGCGACACCTTCGGTCACGAGTCGCCGAGCGACGGCAAGGCCAATGCCTTTGCTGGCCCCGGTCACGACCGCCCGCTTGCCCTCCAGCCCCAGATCCATCGATCCACTCGACCGAGCTAGAAAACCGCCCTCTTTGGCTCAGAGCCATCGATCTCGAGCCAGGCGAGGACGGGGATCGGTTGTTGCAGACCATGGCAAGACACCTCGCCACGACACCTGACCTCTGGCGTGTTCACCGACCTTGACTGTTCAGCCAGGCGAGGCACGCCTCGGCCACCTCTTGCCAGCCGGAGTCGATGGTCAGAGAGTGACCGCGGTCGGCGAACTCCACCAAGTCGGTGACGGCGCGGGAGTCCCGGTACTGCTTCAGCGTCGACTTGGTGATGGCCTCGGGCACGGTGTGGTCCTTGCCGCCCATGGTGAGCAGGAGCGGCCCGCGGTCCTCGTTCGCGGTGTCGACCTTGGCGGGCGAATGCCGTGAGAAGGCCGCGCTCGCGCCCTCGAACAGCGGCCGCGCCGGAGACGGGATCGTCCACCGCTCGTACAGGGCGTTGGATTCCTCCTCTGAGAGGGCGTTGCCGAAGCTGTAGCGAAACTCCTTGGCAGTCAGCGAGACGGCCTTGTGCTTGTTGGTCGGGTTCGCGAACACCGAGAGCGACCCGCGCAGCTGGGACAGCGGCAGTTGGAGGACGCCCTTGATCTGCGCCGCGTCGATGGCGATCGCCGCCGCCCCGCGGTCCATCCCGAGCAGCTTCTCCGCGATCAGGCCCCCGAAGGAGTGGCCGATCAGGATCGGCTCGGTAGGCAGGTCATCGATGATCTTCGCGTAGTGCTCGGTGACGTCATCGATTCCGTGGTTGGCGACACTGTCGGGGTTGGCGCGGGTGCCTTCAACGGTGTCGGCGTCGCCGGGCCAGCCCGGCGCGACAGGTTCATAGCCCGCCTGGGCGAACAGTTCCTGCCAGGGCGCCCACGACGTCGCGTGCAGCCACAAGCCATGGATGAAAACGACTGGGGCCTTGGTGTCGGTCATGGTCTTTTGCCTCCTGAGGGCTGTGCGCAGATGGCAATCGTGCTACGGGCGTAGCAGGACGTCAACCGTGTAGGCGGTGTCCTTGGGCGACCGGGGCACGAATCCAGGTCACAGGCAATGGGTAACCCCTGTCGCGACCGGTCCGGAGGAGGGTGGGAACGTCGTGACGGGTCGGTCGCGCCGGCCACGAGGGCGACCGCCGGTGGTGGCACAGGCGTGCCCTGACCATCTGGACCGGCTGATGGACTTCGAGTGTTTCGGACTGCGACCTAGCGACCCGGAAGCCGCTTCGTGACCTCCTGCACGATCCACAGGTTGCCGTCGGGATCGTCGATTGAGAAGAAGGACATGTAACTGTTCCGCTCAGGATCGGGACCGGGCTGTCGAGCCTCTAGCGGGAAGGGCGGGCCGTGCCAAATCTCAGTCGCATCGATACCACGGCCGACGACGTCCGCATGGGCGGCCTCGATGTCCGAAACGACCAGCGTGCCCTCGCCAGAACCAGGTGCGGCGGTTGTGATTCCCAGACCCAAGGTGACCGACGCCGCGGACCCCGGGGGCGTGTGCTGAACGATGCGAAGACCCTCCAACGGAGAATCGTCGGCATCGAGCCGCCACCCCAACCGTCCATAAAACTCCTTGGCTCGGTCGACGTCTGACACAGGGATGACCATCACTTCGAGTTTCGTGTCCATATCGCCCCCTGGATTGCTCAAGAAAACCTCAAAAGGCTTTCAGTCCATTCGCCGATCTTAAGCTGATCGTCCCGCCGCCACCTCGGAGTCGCCCCCGGATGTGTAGTGCCAGGTCGTGCCCTGGTCCGCCGCACCGGAGCGTCCCGATGGGCTAGGCATTTAGCGAGTCGATCAGAACGCCCGTATCGGTGATACCCGTATACGCATCCAGGTCGACCCAAGGGGCCGACCCTGGACGGCAGGGGAGTCGCATGAACCGATGCGACCTCTCGCTGCGCTGATGACGGCCTCGAGATAGTCGGCGACCTCTTTACTCCGCTCGGCCGATACATGCTGATAGCGGAACACTCCACGTGGGAGAAGTGACTGATCGTCGCCCTCAGCTCGCGCAGCGTCAGGTACGGATTGCGGGCGCATCACTCTGGCGGCGTGGTGCGGGAGGTCGTGGGGCGGACTTCTTCGATCCACTGCGACGCAGGCGTCGGTCCAAGCGTGCGAAAGAGGTCCTGGCGCGGCTGGGTGCCCTGACCGTACCCTTCGGCGGAGTTGCCAGCGACAGCGGTAGCATCGGGCGTGCCTCGAGTGCGACTGGGCCGATGAGCGACGTAGCGTTGCCGGTTTCCACCTCAGTGGCTGCCCTCGAGGATGCCGCCCCAACAGCAGACGCTCGTCGCTGGTGGATCCTCGGCGTGGTCGGGCTCGCCCAACTGATGGTGGTGCTCGACGCCACCATCGTCAACATCGCACTGCCTTCGGCTCAGAGGGACCTCGGGTTCTCCAATGCCGACCGCCAATGGGTTGTCACGGCCTACTCGCTGAGCTTCGGTGCGCTGCTCTTGCTCGGTGGCCGGCTGTCGGACCTG
>JBPYFF010000075.1:0-3690 GCA_051984455.1 Acidimicrobiales bacterium
CGTCCGACTGCTCAAGGCGCTCCATCCGAGCCTGCCGCCTCTCGTGCCAGCGGCTGGCCCGCCGCGTTCCACGCGCGAAGTGGTTGCTGCTCGACGCGGCGCTGCCCCACCCGTTGGCTTGCCGCCACGCCCGCCACCGCTCCGCCATGGCCACTGGCCCCACCGTTGCGCTTTCCTCCTGGTTTGCGCCGCCGGTGGCCTGACGCCAGACCTTCACAAACCGCTGGCCGGCGGTGACCAGGGCAAGGGTCAACATGACCCACAGGATGGGGACAAGGACCACGCTGAAGGCGAGGCCGATGCAGATCAACATGATCCGCTCGGCCCGTTCCATCAGGCCGCCCTTAGCGGTGAAGCCGAGCGATTCCGCCTTGGCCCGCTCGTAGGAAATCAGCATCGAAGCACCGAGTACCGCGAACGGCAGCATGGCGGCCTCGCCGTGATGACGGGCCTGGAGGTACCAGGCGACGCCGCCCAGCACAAGCGCGTCGGTTACCCGGTCCGCCACCGAATCGAAGAACGCCCCTCTGGCCGACGCCCGGCCGCTGGCTTTGGCCAGCGCGCCGTCGAGGAGATCAGGAAGCGCCGACGCGATGACCAGGACCAGGCCGAGGATCAAGCGTCCGCTGGCAATGGCGAGGGCAGCGGGCAACGCCAGTACCAGCCCGATCACGGTCAGGTGGTCGGGGGAAAGCCCGGTTCTCTGCAGGGCCGCCCCGATGGGACTCACGCCTTTGTCGACGCTGGTGCGGAACCGTCCGTCGAACAAAACATCTCCTGGTGCTCGCGAAAGTTACCCATCCACGGTACCACCAGCGGTCGATACGCTGACGCACGCACAACGCACGGCCGAAACAGGCAGAGCCGAAACGAGCAGAGAGGTCCGCTAGATGAAGAGCTTCCCGCCAGCGAAGATCCGCAACGTTGCGCTGGTCGGTCATGGGGGGGCGGGGAAGACGACACTGACCGAGGCGCTCCTTCTCTGCGCCGGGGTCATCAACCGCAAGGGCCGGGTCGAGGATGGCACCACGACCGCCGACTTCGACCCTGAAGAGGTGAAGAGGCGGATTTCTGTCTCGGTGTCCCTGGCCCCCTTCGAATGGGAGGACCACAAGATCAACCTCCTCGATAGCCCGGGCTACGCGGACTTCGTCACCGACGCCGTCGCCGCCCTGCGGGTCGCCGACCTCGCCGTCTTCGTCGTGAGCGCGGTCGAGGGCGTGGAGGTGCAAACCGAGGCCATGTGGAAGGTCGCCGCCGGGCTCGGCCTGCCCCGCCTAATCTTCGTCAACAAGCTGGACCGGGAGCGGGCCAGCTTCCAGCGAACACTCGAGCAGCTCCAGCAGGCCTTCGGCGCCGGGATCGCACCGCTCGAGCTCCCGATCGGCGAAGAGGTGAGTTTCCGGGGCGTGGCCGACCTGCTCTCCGACACCGCCATCACCTACGAGGGGGGCAAGCCCTCCACCGGGCCGATCCCCGACGAAATGGAGACGCAAGAGCACGCCGTTCACGATTCGCTGGTCGAAGGCATCGTCGTTGCCGACGACGAACTGATGGAGCGATACCTCGAAGGCGACACCCCGAGCTTCGAGGAACTGGAGAAGACGCTGGCCCACGGCGTGGCGTCGGCCCAGGTGTTCCCCGTGCTCTGCGGGTCGGCCGGCAAGGACATCGCCATCGACCGTTTGGCCACCTTCCTGTGCGAGATCGGTCCCTCGCCCCTCGACCGAGCCCCTGTCCTGGTGAAAGCGGGCGACAAGGAGGCCGAGGTGTCCCTCGACCCCGCCGGTCAGCCCCTCGCCGTCGTCTTCAAGACCCTGGCCGACCCCTACGTCGGCAAGATCTCCATCTTCAAGGTCCTCTCGGGCACGGTCCGACCCGACGCCATCCTCACCAACTCGAGGACCCACTCAGACGAAAAGCTCCACGCCCTGTTCACCCTTCGGGGCAAGGAGCAGGTCCAGGTGAACGAAGTGCCAGCCGGGGACCTGGGCGCGGTCGCCAAGCTGGGAGACGTCAGCACGGGCGACACCCTTGCCCCCAAGGGAAGTCCTGTCCTCGTGCCTCCGCCCCCCTTACCGCCGCAGGTCCTCTCCATGGCCATCCGGCCCAAGTCGAAGGGCGACGAGGACAAGCTGATGACCGCCCTTCATCGCCTTCAGGAGGAGGATCCTGCCCTCGGTGTCCGCCGGGACGATGAAACCCATCAGACGCTGCTGACCGGCATGGGCGAAACCCACCTGGCCATCGCGACCGAACGGCTGGCGCGAAAGTTCGGCGTCGAGGTGGAGACCGAGGACGTCATCGTGCCCTACCGGGAGACGATCACCGGCCAGGCCGAAGCGGAAGGGAAGTACAAGAAGCAGACCGGTGGCCACGGCCAGTTCGGTGTGGCCTTCCTCCGGGTGGAGCCGCTACCCCGGGGGGACGGCTTCCAGTTCGTCGATCAGATCGTCGGCGGTGCCATTCCCCGGCAGTTCATCCCGGCAGTGCAAAAGGGCATCGAGGAGACGATGGCGAGCGGCGGCGTCTTCGGCTATCCGGTGGTCGACGTGAAGGTGACCTGTTACGACGGCAAGTACCACGCGGTTGACTCGTCCGAACTCAGCTTCAAGATGGCAGGGTCGCTGGGATTCAAAGACGCCATGGCCAAGGCCGGGCCGGTGTTGCTGGAGCCGATCTCGCTCCTCGAAGTCACCGTTCCTCCCTCTTATCAGGGCGACGTGATGGGGGACCTGAACGCCCGGCGCGGCCGGGTTCAAGGCACGGAGCAGGGGAACGACGGGGAGTCGATCGTGACCGCCCTGGTACCGACGTCCGAAGTCCTTCGCTATGCGATCGATCTGCGCTCGCTCACGGGCGGCCGGGGTCGGTTCCAGGTCAGCCACGACCACTACGACCCCCTCCCCCAGCATCTGTTGGACAAGGTCAAGCGCGACCAGGCGTCCTGAGATTGGCGCCGGTGAGGCTTCCGCCGCGAATGCGCTACGTCACCCTCGCCACCCGGGAAATGGCAACCGTTCGAGCGTTCTACCGGGCTCTGGGATAGGACGAACGGTCGGGTTCGAACCACGAGTTCGCCGCGTGTCATCGTCCGGTGGCGGCGCTGGTCTGGCCCCTCGTTTCCTACCGGCAGCACCTACTGGAACACCAACTGCGCGAGAACGACCAGAAAAGTTAGGCCCTTTTGCCTCGTGTCCTGTTCGCTACGGACTGACGGGCGCGCAGTAGGTCCCTACCGCCCCTCGGCCGAGCGCCAGTTCCCTTAGCAGGGGCGGTGGCAGGGGCATTTCGGCTCTATCGCCGTGGAGGCGGCGACCGGACAGTGAGAAGTGGCGGACGGGGGTCCGCCGTGGGGTGGAGCAGCTCACCCCGAACAAGCCGCCCCCCGGCCGGACTGCCCCCCGGCCGGGGGGCGGTGGCTCGTGGCCCCAAAGGTCGGTGACACGGCGGGTGGGGCCTGACCCCTGGCAGTAAGTGGCTATTGCCCGAAAGACCAACGATCCCGACGCACGGCGTGAAGGCGCCAACTTTTTGCGTGGCTCTGCGTATGCTTCTGCTGGATAGATAGGGGCGCTCAGAAGGGGCAACAAAATGGCGGCGCAGTCTGAGGTGGGTGCGCGGCGGCAGCCCGTGCCCTGCGGCAGCGAAGGACTGAATCTCGTCTTCGTGTCGGGACGACTCATGCAT
>JBPYFF010000076.1:0-3592 GCA_051984455.1 Acidimicrobiales bacterium
GGCGGTTGACGACGGTGGCGGTCGCCGAGGAGGCGCTTCACCGCCTCGGGTTCCGGCAGGTGCGGGTTCGTCACTACGGAGACCTGGCCCGGATCGAGCTCGAGCCAGCCGATCTCCCGGCCGCCGTCATCCGGCGGCTCGAGATCGTGGACGCCATCCGGGAGGCGGGCTACCGCTACGTGACCATCGACCTGGAGGGCTTTCGATCCGGAAACCTCAACCAGGCGCTGCCGTGAAACAGGAACGGGTCAAGCTCACCTTCCCCGAGCACCTCATCCGTCAGCCAATCATTGGTCGGATGGTGAAGGAGTTCGACGTCATGCCCAACGTCCGCCGGGCCAGCGTCGAGGAGCACATGGGCTGGATGATCTGTGAGATCGACGGCGACGACCACGCGGTCGAACAGGCGGTCGAGTGGCTGATCGATCTCGGTGTGCAGGTCGATCGCCTGAGCGACGTGGTCGAGAGCTAGGGCCTGCGCTGACCGAGGAGATCGGGGAGTACGCCACCGCACTGGCCGACGGCATCGAGGAGGCGGTACCCGCGTGGGTGGAGCGCTCCGTCGCCCGGATCATGACAGCCTGGGCGGGCGCCGTCCCGGAGGATGTGTCCACTGCGGCCAGATCCGCGGGCGAGCGTGCTCGAGCGGATGTGGCACCCAGAATCCGATCGTTGCTCGATGCCGATGTCGACGAGCAGGTGACCACGCCGCTCGCCATCCTCCGCTCGGTGGCGGTCCGCTACCCGACTGAGGTGCTTCGCGACGCCGGCGTTCCGCCCGTTCAACGGGATGAGTTTGTCGAGGAGGTCTTTCCCGAAGACATCTACGATCTGGCTCCGGCCGCCTTCACGGACCTGGATGCGGACCTCGGCGATGTCGCCATTGCGTGGGGAGCGGCCAAAGCCTTCGAGCACAAGCGCCGGCACTCGCCGTCATGAAGGTCGTTGCCTACGTCCCCGATTTGATGGACCGGTCGCGCATCAGCGCTGTCGCCGGGGCCGCAGTCGAGGTCGAGTACGTGTCAAGCCCCGGCGGCCTGCGAGAACCGGCCGCTTCTGCTGACCTGGTCATCGTGGACCTCGGCCGTCCCGGTGTGCTCGACGTCCTGCCCGATGTGGCGGCGCCCACGGTTGGCTTCGGGAGCCACGTCGACAGGGAGCTGCTGGCCGCCGCTCACGCGTCGGGATGTGATCAGGTGCTGGCCCGGTCAGCGTTCTTCGGCCGGCTCAGATCGCTGGTGGGCGACGCCGGTTGCTAACGCTTTTTCTTCCCACGGCGCCACCGCTTGGGAGGATCGGGAAGGTCGATCAGTCGTTGCCCGGTGTTGCTCATCGGTGTGTCCCCCGCCTGGGTCCAGCCGGCTGACGACACATTGCGCTCTTCGAAGAACACGCAGCCTTCAGGGCACGCGAACGGGTGCTCCTCGTTGACGTTGAGCCGGCACCGTTCAACTGCCTCGCCGGTCGACGTGCTCCGGCGAAGGTAGTGGCGGCAATCTTCCCGAACGGCCATGTATTCATGATCCCATGCTCCGGGGCTTGGGGGGGCTCGGTGAGGGCCCGGCGAGGGCGGTCATGGTCGCTCTGCCCGTAGAGTGCCACCCAAATGACTCAACGCCTCCTGGTGATCGGTGGTGACGCGGGCGGAATGGCGGCGGCCGCGGTCGCTCGACGCCGCAAGCCCGACCTCGAGATCGTCGCGCTGGAGAAGGGCCACTGGACCAGCTACTCGGCCTGTGGCATCCCGTACGTCGTGGGAGGCGACGTGCGGTCACTCGACCAGCTCGTGGCCCGATGGCCGCAGGAGTTCAGGGACAAACTCATGATCGACGTCAGGACCGGGCACGAGGCCGTGGCCCTTGACCTTGACGCCCGAAAGGCAGAGGTGCGAACCAACGACCGCACCTACCGGCTTGGCTTTGATCTGCTGCATGTGGCGACCGGTGGCAAACCGCGCCGGCCATCGATCCCGGGCATCGACGGCAAGCGCGTCCATGGTGTGCAGACCCTCGACGATGCCCAGGCGCTGCTCGATGAGGTCGGTTCCCGCCAGATCCAGAACGTCGTCGTGGTTGGCGGCGGCTACATCGGCCTCGAGCTGGCGGAGGCATTCATCAAACGAGGTGGGCAGGTCACGGTGATCGAACGCGGGCCCGAGGTCATGGGCCGGACCCTCGATCCGGACATGGGGGCGGTGGTCTGCACCGCCATGCGCCGCCAGGGCATCACCGTCTACACCGATGAGAAGGTGGTCGGCATCGAGCCCGACACCGTCACAACCGACCAGCGAACGGTGCCCGCGGACGTCGTCCTGCTCGGACTTGGCGTCGAACCGAACGCCGACCTGGCTGCACAAGTGGGCGTTGTCACCGGGCTGGCCGGTGCGATCGTCGTCGACCGCCGTCAGAAAACGTCGGCCGAAGGCGTGTGGGCGGCAGGCGATTGTTGTGAGTCCCGGTCACTCATCACGGGGCAGCCTGTCTATGTCGCGCTCGGCACCGTCGCCAACAAACAGGGTCGGGTGGCCGGAGTCAACCTTTCGGGCGGCTACGCGACCTTCCCCGGCGTGATCGGAACCGCGATCACCCGGTTGTGCTCGCTCGAGATCGGCCGGACCGGGGTTACCGAGCGTGAGGCGACCGAAGCCGGTTTCGAGTACATCGTGTCGAAGATCGACAGCACGACGCGGGCTGGCTACTTTCCCGGCGCCGGTCCGATCGCGGTGAAGATGCTGGTCGAGCGCCGGACGGGCAGAGTCCTCGGGGGGCAGGTGGCGGGCTTTGAAGGCACAGCCAAGCGGATCGACGTGCTGGCGACCGCGATTACCGCCGGGATGACGGCGGAAGACGTGGTCTATCTCGATCTGTCGTATGCACCGCCCTTCTCTCCGCTCTGGGACCCGGTGCAGGCGGCCGCCCGTCGCGCCCTCGGACTCCTGCAGGATCGAGGCTGATGGCGCGCGATGGGGCCGGCGAGCCGGTCACCGCGGGCGATCTCGTGCGGTGGAGCGAGGCGCTGGCGGGCATTGCACGCACCGGCCTGGGGTTCACCGACAACCTCTATGAGAGGGAGCGCTTCGAAGAGGTCCTGAAGGTGGCAGCCGACATTCGGGTTGCTGCCGGCCATGACCTGGAGGTCGAGGTTCTCGTCCAGGAGTGGCTCAAGGTTGTTGGCCGAGGCGTCGCCGGTTATGTCACTCCCAAGGTCGCGGTCGGCGCCGTCGTGGGCAACAAGGACGGGGAAATCCTCCTCATCCAGCGAGCCGATTCGGGCGTGTGGCTGTACCCGACGGGTTGGGCAGACGTCGGCTATTCGGCTTCGGAAGTGGCCGTCAAGGAGGTCCACGAGGAGACCGGCATCGATGCGGAGCCGGTGAGGCTGATTGCCGTCCTGGACGGGCTGCGGCTGGGGTTCCACAGCGTCCCCCTTTACTCGCTGGTGTTCCATTGCCGCGCCGTGGGAGGAACACTTCACCGTCATCCCCTGGAGACCCGGGCGGTCGGCTGGTTCTCGGAGGAGACCCTGCCGTTGCCCCTCGCCGGCGCCGACCGGTGGGTGCCCGCTGCCTTCGCCGCCATCCGGGATGAGCCCC
>JBPYFF010000077.1:0-4615 GCA_051984455.1 Acidimicrobiales bacterium
GTCCGGTGGCTAGTGGCCGGGAGTGGACGCCGTAGACGTTGCGGCCAGCTCGCCCAGGCCGAGCAGCTCGATCGCCTGTTCTCGCATCTTGAATTTTTGGACCTTGCCTGTGACGGTCATGGGGAACTGCTCGGCGAAGTGAATGTACCGAGGGATCTTGTAACGGGCTATCTGGTCCTGACAGAAGAGGCGAAGGTCCTCCGCGGTCACGGATGCTCCGTCCTCGAGCTTGACCCAGGCCATGACCTCTTCGCCGTAGTACGTGTCGGGCACGCCGATCACCTGGACGTCGACGACTGAGGGATGCGTGAAGAGGAACTCCTCGATCTCCCGGGGATAAACGTTCTCTCCCCCACGGATGATCACGTCCTTGATACGCCCGACGATGTTGAGGTATTCCTGGTCATCCATGGTGGCCAGGTCGCCGGTGTGCATCCATCCCGCGGCGTCGATCGCTTCCGCCGTGCGCCCGGGGTCGTTCCAGTAGCCCCGCATGACGGAGTAGCCCCGGGTGCACAGCTCTCCGGCGACCCCGCGCTCGGTCAGCTCGCCCGTGGCGGGGTCGATGATCTTGACCTCGACGTGTGGATGTACTCGTCCGACGGTTGCCACCTGCCTCTCCAGCGGGTCGTCCACTGCGGTCTGCGTAGACACCGGCGAGGTTTCCGTCATGCCATAGCCGATGGTGACTTCGTGCATATGCATCCGGTCGATGACCTGCCTCATGACTTCTACCGGGCAGGGGGCGCCAGCCATCATCCCGGTCCGCAGGGTGGAGAGGTCGAACTGGCCGAAACGAGGGTGCTGCAGCTCGGCGATGAACATCGTCGGAACCCCATAGAGCGACGTGCAGTGCTCTGCGGCGACGCATTCCAGGACGTCGAGCGGGTCGAACGTCGGACCGGGGATAACGATTGCCGAGCCGTGCGTCGTGCATGCCAGGTTTCCGATGACCATGCCGAAGCAGTGATAGAAGGGCACCGGTATACACACTCGGTCGATGTTGGTGTAGCCGCTTGTCTTGCCGACGAAGAACCCGTTGTTGAGGATGTTGTGGTGGGTAAGGGTGGCACCCTTCGGAAAGCCGGTCGTGCCACTGGTGTATTGAATGTTGATCGGATCGTCGAAGTCGAGACCCGCCGACAGAGCCCGCAACCGGTCAACCGGCACGTTCCTGCCAGCCATCAACAGGTCATCCCAGTCAGGAGTCGCCAGGTAGATGGTGCGCTCCAGATGGCTGAGGTTGACCTGGGCCCGGCGAACCATCTCGCGGTAATCAGTGGTCCGATGTGACGTCGCTGAGACCAGGAAGCGGCAACCGGACTGGTTCAGGGCGTACTCGAGCTCGTGCACCCGATACGCCGGGTTGATGTTCACGAGGACCGCCCCCAGCCTGGCCGTGGCGTACTGCACGAGCACCCACTCGGCGCAGTTGGGACTCCAGATCCCGATCCGGTCACCCCGTCCGAGGCCGAGCGCCAGCAAGCCACGAGCTACCTGCTCGACGTGCTCGCTCAACGACGCGTAACTCCACCGAATCCCCTGCTTGACCGATACGACCGCTTCACTGTCGGGCTGTCGAGCGACCGCCTCTTGCAGGTTGTCGCCGATCGTCTGGCCGATGAGGGGCGTCGAAGAGCCACCGTGCGTGTAGGACTTTGCCATGCTTACCCCCACCTCTGCCTCAAGAAGCGGTCACAATGATGACAGCTGACGATGCAGGTGGGAAGGCCCGCAAGCTCACCCGGTGGGTCCGAAGCGCTCCACCCTGACCTGAGGTGCCGGCAGGCCGAGATCGACCAGCATGTGGCTGGCCGCGTCGGCGAAGCTGGCAGACCCGCAGACATATGCGGTCGCATCCAGCCGAAGGAGCGGAGCAAGATCGGCGGGCGCGAGCCGACCGGCGGGACGTGACGAAGTGGCCGGTGCCATCCGGCTGTAGACGAGTGCCGTCTCGGAACCGGGCACCTCGTCGGAGTAGTACAGATCGTCCGGCGTGCGGACCGATACGACCAGGCGGACAAGGTCGGAGCGCTGCGTCCGGCGGGCCAGCCGGAGCATGGCCATCAGGGGAACGAGGCCTGATCCCCCGCCGACGAGGATCGCGGGCGTGAGCCCTTCCCACACGAACCAGCCGCCTATCGGGCCACGCACCTCGAGCTCGTCACTGACAACCACCTCGTCGTGCAGGAACGTTGATACTTCCCCGCCCTCGAGTCGTTCGACGGTGAGCTCGAACTCACTGGTCGAGTCGGGCGCGGACGCGACGGAGTAGGAGCGCGACGCGGTATAGCCGTCCGGCGCGGTGAGCCGCACGATGTAGTGCTGACCGGCGAGGTGCCGGCTCGGCGTATCCAGGGCGAGGCGGAACGACTTGGCCCGCTTCGTCTCGCTCCTGATGTCGACCACGGTTGCGGTGCGCCATCGGGAGTCCGTGGGCCTGTCCGCCACGGTGCTAGTCGCCCTGATAGCGCTGCTCAAGCCAGGGGTCGCCACGATCGTGATACCCGTTGCGTTCCCAGAAGCCGGGCTCGTCGTGATCGAGCAGCCGGAGCCCGGTGACCCACTTTGCGCTCTTCCAGAAATAGAGGTGCGGGACCAGAAGGCGGGCCGGCCCACCGTGTTGGGCGGCCAGCGGCTGGCCCCCGTAGTCCCACACGACCCAGGCCCGGCCACCCGATACATCCTCCAGAGGAAGGTTGGTGGTGTAGCCCGTGTGCGAGAAGGCGAGGACGTGCGTTGCGTTTGGCCGGACCGAGGCCGCTTCCAGCAACGAGTCGACCGAGACGCCCTGGAAGGTCACGCCGAGCTTCGACCACGTGGTCACGCAGTGGATGTCGCCCGTGTAGGTGGAGGCCGGGAGCGCGTGGATCTCGTCCCACGTCCAGGTGGTGGGCCGCTCGACCAGGCCCTCGATCCGGAACGTCCAGCTCGAGGTATCCAACCGGGGCGTGACCTCGGCGGTCAGCACGGGCCAGTCGTTGCCAACGTCGTATTGGCCGGGCGGCAGGCGGGGATCCCGCGACTCGCGCCCGCGGCCAGCAAAGCCTCTGGTGAACCGAGCCATCACGTCTCCTCTGGGTACGCCAGCCGATCAGTCACCCTCGTCCTTCCTCCTTGCTCTGCCAGTCCACCGTCACCCCGGTGGCGGCATCGGGATGGTCCTGGATCCACTTCCGGGCGTAGGGGCATCGAGGGACGACGGTGAGGCCTTCCGCGGCAGCACGCTCCAGCGCCGCCGTCACCAACTGCCCACCGATCCCCCGGCCTCCAAGCTGCTCCGGCACTCCCGTGTGAACCAGGACCAACCGGTTGCCGTTGCGCCGGTAGACCAGCTCCGCTTCCGCGCCGTCTTGCTCGACGACCAGCCGGCTCCGGCCAGGGTCATCACGGACGAGGGGGCTGCCGGTATCAGTCATGGCTCCGACGACAACACGTGGCGGATCTCCTCGGACGAAGCTTCTGACGCGACTACTAGCGCGTCGCTCGGCTCGCCAGCAACCAGGATGGTCCAGAATGACGTTCCCGAGCGGTGAATTCACCACCCCGCCCCCGTCGTAGTCATGACAACCGCTGGCGAACCGAGGAGTAACGTGCTCGATCTCGAACCCGCAACCCGGACCATGACCGATCTTGTCAATGGCGTCCGCGAGGGTGAGCTGGCCGCGCCGACGCCCTGTCGCAAGACATCCGTCGGGGACCTGCTCGACCATATCGACGGCCTGTCGATGGCGTTCACCGCCGCGGCCAGAAAGGTTTCCCTGCCGGCCGGCAGCCAGGGCACGTCGATCGACGCAGCCCACCTGGGACCGGACTGGCGGACGCGGATTCCCGGCCGGCTGAAAGAGCTCGCGGCTGCCTGGCGTGACCAGGCAGCGTGGGTCGGGATGACCGAGGCGGGAGGCCTGGATCTTCCAGCCGAGATCGCCGGGGTGATCGCGCTCGACGAGGTCGTCATTCACGGATGGGACCTCGCCGTGGCGACCGGTCAGAGCTTCGTCTGCCGGCCGGAACTGCTGGAGGCGGCTTACCATTTTGTCCAGCCCACCGCCGCCCAGAACCCGCAGGGCACTCCCGGGTTGTTCGGGCCGCCGGTGCCTGTTGATGAGGACGCTCCCCTCCTCGACCGGCTCCTCGGACTCACCGGTCGCGACCCCGCCTGGTCGGCGAGCGGGTCAGCCGCCTGATTCCCGGCATACGGCGGGCCGGTTGGCGATCTGGCACGCTGGTACGGGAGAGGGAACCAGGCAAAAATGCTCATCGCCGCAATCGCACCCGGTTGGGGGATCATCGCCCTCGCGTCCGCCATTCTGTCCATCTGGGCACTGGTCGACGCCATTAGCCGGCCGGACTGGGCCTTCAAAGCGGCGGGCAGCAACAAGACGCTCTGGGTCGTGCTCGAAGTGCTCGGCATCTTTATTTGCGGGCTGGTCTTGTCGCTCATCTACCTGCTGGCCATCCGCCCGAAAGTGACCGCTGCCCAACGCGGCACCGGAGGGCCGTCGTTCGGGAGTAGTCCCCCAGGTAGTCCCCCCGGGTGGTATCCCGACCCGAGTGGCGCCGAGCAGTACCGGTACTGGGACGGCCGGGTGTGGACCGACGAAACACGCCCGAT
>JBPYFF010000078.1:0-8936 GCA_051984455.1 Acidimicrobiales bacterium
TGCCGGTCGGGATCCGGTTCTCCCCTCCCCTGTGCTTCGAGCGGTCGCCAGGAGTGGCCGAGCGGGAGGAGCCAATCGCCCTGCGCCCGATCACGGACGAGATCATGTTCCGGCTGCGGGAGCTCTCTGGTCAGGAGTACGTCAACCGGTACGCCAAGCGGCGCGACGTGCTCGAGGGGCCGACCGACAGCAAGCCCGAGTCGGGACGGATGTCCGGGCCGTCGACGACGCCGGGGCGGGAACGGGCGGGGGTCGCGGCCGCGACCGGGTGACAGGGAGTGGCCGTTCGGGACCGAAGCGTAACCACACCGTCCACCGCCGGAAACGGGTCGTTCACAGTCATGCCCTACCGTTTCGGCCATGACCATTTACGTGGTGCGGATCTGGGTGCCCGACCGGCCGGGCGCCCTCGGTGCAGTCGCCAGCCGGATCGGCGCGGTCAGGGGTGACCTGGTAGGCATCGACATCCTCGAACGAGGTGCTGGCCGTGCCATCGATGAGCTCCTGGTCGACCTGCCCGACGACGGGCTGGTCCCCCTGCTCATCAGCGAGGTTTCCGAAGTGGACGGCGTCGACGTGGAGGACGTCAGGCCGGCCACAGGATGGCTGGCCGACCCAAGGCTCGACGCCCTCGAGACCGCGGCCGTCCTGGTCGACCAGCCCAGCGTCATCTCGCTGGTATCCGCACTGGCCGAGCGGGCCAGCCGCGATTTTCAGGCCGATTGGGCCGCGGTCATGGATCTCGACGCGCCGCTGCCGTTGACGACCGTTGGGTCGGTGCCGCCCGCCCCCTGGCTGGGTGCTTTCATCGCGGGGAGCCGGTCGGCGGTCCGCCCGGGCGGGATCAAGGGGGCGGATGCGGGACCGGAGGATGTCGCCTGGGCCGAGCTGGAGTCGGCCGATCTGGTGGTCTTGCTGGGCCGGCCCCGCCGGCCGTTCCGGGCCCGGGAGCGACGGCAGCTAGCCGCCGTCGCCAGAATCGCCAGCCACCGCTGGGTGGAGCTGATGAGCCGCTCATCTCGCGTCCTGCATCCGAGCACGGCTTCGTAGCCCTCAGCGGTGGGCTCGCTCCCAGCTGCCCGCTCGCTCCACCGCTCGCTTCCACTGGGCGTACCTGGCATCGGCACTGCCCCGGCTGAGCGCCGGTCTCGCCTCTCCGGACGAGCGCCATTGTGACCCGATCTCCTCCAGCGAGGGCCAGAGCCCCTCGGCCAGGCCGGCGAGGTAGGCCGCCCCGAGAGCAGTGGTTTCCGCCGCCCTGGCCCGGGTGACGGGCACCTGCAGCTGGTCGGCCTGCAGCTGGAGCAGCAGGTCCATGACCGAGGCCCCGCCGTCGACCCGCAGTTCGGTCACGGGGTGGCCGGAAGCGGCCGCCATCGTCTCGACCACATCCTTGGTCTGGTACGTCATGGCCTCAACCACCGCTCGGGCCAGGTGCGCCCTGCCGGCGCCGCGGCTGAGACCGACGATGGTGCCGCGGGCGTAGGGGTCCCACCGCGGGCTGCCCAGTCCGGTGAACGCAGGAACGAGGACCACGCCTTCGGTGTCCTCGATGCTGGCCGCAAGTGGGCCCATGTCGGCGGCTTCGGTGATGATGCCAAGGCCGTCGCGTAGCCACTGAATGGCTGCGCCGGTGGCGAAGATGGCGCCCTCGAGTGCATACGCGGTTGTGGCCGGCCGGTCCAGCACCCATGCGACGCTGGTCAGCAACCCGTCAACCGGCTCGGGGACCGTCTCGCCCACGTTCATGAGGACGAAGCTGCCTGTGCCGTACGTGTTCTTGGTCATGCCCGGACTGAAGCAGGCCTGGCCGAAAAGGGCGGCTTGTTGGTCCCCGGCGATGCCCGAGATCGGGACACCGGCGGGCAGCCCGGGCACGACCTCCCGACCGGTCGTGCCAAAGCGCCCGCTCGAGGGGCGGACTTCAGGGAGGCAGCTGGCCGGGATGTGCAAGAGTTCGAGCAGCTCGGCGTTCCAGGTCATCCGCTGGATGTCATAGAGCAGGGTCCGGCTGGCATTGGATGCGTCGATGGCGTGGACGGCGCCGTCCGTCAGCTTCCAGAGGAGCCAGCCATCAACGGTCGCAAAGGCCAGGTCTGGAGTGGGCCGCACACCACCGTGGGTGAGCAACCACTCCAGCTTGGTGCCGGAAAAATACGGGTCCAGGACGAGTCCGGTTGTCCGGCGGACGAGCTCCAGGTGACCCTCCTGGCGGAGCTGGTCGCACCGCTCTGCGGTGCGGCGGTCCTGCCAGACGATTGCCCGGTGCAGCGGGCGGCCCGTCCTGCGGTCCCAGACGACCACCGTCTCCCGTTGATTGGTGATCCCGAGGGCGGCAATCGGCTCGTGACCGGCCCGGTTGATGACCGCGCTCAGCGTGTTCAGGACCGCGCCCCAGATTTCGTCGGGATCGTGCTCGACCCACCCAGGACGCGGAAAGTATTGAGGAAACTCCACATGGGCACCGCCGACCACCGTTCCGGCGTCATTGAACGCCAGAGTGCGCACACCGCTGGTCCCCGCGTCGATGGCGATCACGATGGCCACCGGGCGCACGGTAGCGCACACCCTTAGAGAAAAAAGTCCCCGGCGCGGCCCCCCCGTCGAAGGGGCGGGGACAGAGGGGGCCGGCGCCAGGGTGCAACCGCCGAGGGGGCAGCTTCGGCGGCACCTATAGCTTTACCCAAGATCGGGCAAAATCCAAACCGAGATTTCCACTATTGGCGGATTGTTTATCGGAGCTGTGGAGAAGCGGCGGCCAATCCACAGCCTTGATCCTCTATCGCTCCACAAGCCGTCGCCCGTAGGGTGCCGGGCGGGTGCCAGCCGGTGACGAGCGGCCAGGTGCAAACCTTCGCGAGCGCGCTGTGACCTGCGGTTTTGCGAGGGCGAGCGATTGACATGGATGGAACTACGGTGCTGTAATTTGTCTACATCTTGCGTTCTGACTGAGCGCGACCACAACCGGTTGTGGTCGCAGGCTGATGACGGCCGGGTTGGATTCCCCGCCGCGGAGGAGGTTGCACGGATATGGCTATCGCCCCCGAGCGGATGGGGATCGGCATCCACCGCCATTTCACCTCCCCGGGCAGTCATCCCTACGAGACGGTGCGCTGGGAACGCCGTGACGCCCGAATCGCCAACTACGCCACCGGAGCGGTGGCCTTCGAGCAACCCGGCGTAGAGGTCCCCTCCACCTGGAGCGTCAACGCCACCAACATCCTCGCCCAAAAGTACTTCCGCGGGACTCTGGGCACGGCCGATCGCGAGTGGTCGCTGAAGCAGGTTGTTGACAGGGTGGCCGACACCATCACGGGATGGGGCCACAAGGATGGCTATTTCGTCGACGACGACGAGGCCGACGCCTTCTCCGACGAGCTCAAGTACCTGATCGTTCACCAGCGGGCCGCGTTCAACTCGCCGGTATGGTTCAACATCGGAGTCAAGGGCGTCCCGGCGCAGGCAAGCGCCTGCTTCATCCTGTCGGTCGACGACTCGATGACCTCGATCCTCAACTGGTACGTCGAAGAGGGGATCATCTTCAAGGGGGGCTCCGGTTCCGGGATCAACCTGAGTCGCATTCGCTCGTCGAAAGAAGGGTTGCGCGGCGGAGGGACGGCGTCCGGTCCGGTCAGCTTCATGCGCGGGGCCGATGCCTCGGCGGGCACGATCAAGTCAGGGGGCAAGACGCGCCGGGCCGCCAAGATGGTCATTCTCAACGCTGATCATCCCGACATCGAGGACTTCATCTGGTGCAAGGCCATCGAAGAACGCAAGGCCCGCGCCCTTCGGGATGCCGGCTTCGACATGGACCTCGACGGCAAGGACAACTACTCGATCCAGTATCAGAACGCCAACAACTCGATCCGGGTCACGGACGAGTTCATGCAAACGGTGCTGGACGACGCTGACTGGTCCTTGACGAGCGTCACGACCGGTGAGGTGCTGCAGACCCTCAAAGCGCGCGACCTCTTTCGCCAGATCGCCAAGGCGGCGTGGGAGTGCGCCGACCCCGGCATGCAGTTCGACACAACCATCAATCGGTGGCACACCACCCCCCGGGCCGGCCGCATCAACGGAAGCAATCCGTGCTGCTTCGTCGGTGAGACCCGGATCCTCACCGAGGCCGGGCTCGTCACGATGGCGGACATCGCCACCATGTGCGATGCGGGCGGCGAGCTACCGACGGTACCGACCATTGACATCATCGACGGCGATCAGATGGCCCGTCCCATCGTCAAGGCCTGGATGGCCGGCTACACCTCTCGGCTGGTAGAGGTCCGCACTGCCCACGGTGGTGTCTTTCGGTGCACGCCCGAGCACCGCTTCTTGACGGCCGGGGCTGAGTGGGTGGAGGCGCAGGACCTGCAGCCCTGGACCGAACTGGTGGCTGTTGGTGGCAGGGACACCGTTGTCTCGGTCGAACCCGTCGACGGCGCCGAGGTTCCCGTGTACGACCTCGAGGTCGCGGGCACCCACAACTTCGCGGTGGCGGTCGATGAGGAGCTTGCCGTTGTCGTGCACAACTCGGAATACATGCATCTCGACAACTCGGCCTGCAACCTGGCCTCGCTCAACCTTCTCGCCTTTCTTGACGAAGACGGTGGGTTCGACGTCGAGGGTTTCAAGGCCGCGACCGAGGTGATCTTCACCGCCCAGGAGATCCTGATTGGCAACGCCGACTATCCGACCGAGAACATCGCCGAGACGTCACGACGGTTCCGGCAGCTCGGTATCGGCTACGCCAACCTCGGGGCGCTGCTGATGGCTCTCGGGGTGCCCTACGACTCCGACGAGGGCCGGACGACGGCCGCCGCCATCACCGCTCTTCTCACCGGCCATTCCTATTCGACCTCGGCCCGGACGGCAGCCCGGATGGGTCCGTTCGCCGGCTATACCGACAATCGCGACGCCATGCTCAACGTGCTGCAGATGCACCGGAGTGAGGTGGCCAAGGTCGACGAGGAGCTCGTCGCGCCCGAGCTGTTATCGGCCGCACAGGAAGCCTGGGACACAGCCGTCGACGTCAGTGAACAGTACGGCGTTCGCAACTCACAGGCCTCGGTTCTCGCTCCGACCGGGACCATTGCCTTGCTCATGGACTGCGATACCACCGGCATCGAGCCCGACCTCAGTCTGGTGAAGCTCAAGAAGCTGGTCGGCGGCGGGACCATGTCGATCGTGAACCAGACCGTGCCGAGGGCGCTTCAGCGGCTCGGCTACACCGCCGACGCGGTTGACGCCATCGTCGGCTACATCGATCAGCACAAGACGATTCTGGGAGCTCCGGGTTTCCAGGCCGAGCATCTGCCGGTCTTCGCTTGCTCCATGGGCGACAACCCGATCCACTACCAGGGCCACATTCGGATGATGGCGGCGGTGCAGCCATTCATCAGCGGGTCGATCTCCAAGACGGCCAATCTCCCCGAGGAGGCAACCGTCGAGGACGTCGAGCAACTGTTCATCGAGTCGTGGCAGCTCGGTCTGAAGGCGGTGGCGATCTATCGGGACAACTGCAAGGTGGCACAGCCTCTCGCGACCGCCAAGCGGACCGTCGCCGATCCGGCCGTATCCGAGGCAGAGACCCACGACGCCGAGCTTGCCCTGAAAGTGGCCGAGCTGGAGAAGGCGCTCGAACGCCAGACGGTAGTCGTGAAGCAACCCATCCGCGAGCGGCTGCCGAGGCGCCGGCGGTCGAGCACATTCAAGTTCCGGGTGTCTGATTGCGAGGGCTACGTCACGGTGGGCGAGTACGACGACGGACGCCCCGGCGAGGTCTTTATGCAGGTCTCCAAGCAGGGGTCGACCCTGGCCGGGATCATGGACGCGTTCGCGGTCGCCGTCAGCCTTGGTCTTCAGCACGGCGTGCCACTGGCGACCTACGTCAGGAAGTACACCAACATGCGGTTCGAACCGGCGGGCATGACCGATGACGCCGACCTGCGGATCGCGACGTCTCTCGTCGATTACATCTTCCGGCGGCTGGCGGTCGACTACCTCCCCTATGAGGAACGCGTCGACCTGGGCATTCTCACGACAGGGGAGCGGCTGCAGCCGACGTTGCCCGGCGTGGAGGAAGACAGCACGCCGACGTCCCGTTTTGTCGATGACTTCCCCGATGACGAGGCGGGGCGCAGCAACCCGCCCCCGGTTGCGCAGACTTACCAGCGCGCGCAACTGGATGCGCCCTATTGCTACCAGTGCGGTGTTCAGATGCTTCGGGCCGGGACGTGCTTTGCCTGCCCGTCCTGCGGCAGCACCAGCGGCTGCTCCTAGCAGCGGCTGCTGCCGGCCGGCCGCGGGCGGCCCGCCCGCTCGACCGGGTCTGGCCGGCGGGGCTATACCCGATGTGTGGGTCCGATCGAACACGCACTCAACCTGAGCTTCTCCATGTTCTGGGAGATCCTTTGGGCCCTGATCCTCGGGTTCGCCCTCTCCGGGATCGTCCAGGCCGTCGTCTCCAAAAGCGAGATGACACGCCTCCTCCCCGATCGCTCGGCGAAGTCGCTCCTCAGGGCTACCGGCCTCGGGATGGCCTCTTCGTCATGTTCGTACGCGGCGGTCGCCCTGGCCCGGTCCCTGTTCCGCAAGGGCGCCGACTTCACCGCGGCCATGGGGGTTCGAGATCGCCTCCACGAATCTGGTCGTTGAGCTGGGCATCGTCCTGGCCGTCCTCATGGG
Source organism: Acidimicrobiales bacterium (assembly GCA_051984455.1). Classification (GTDB taxonomy): domain Bacteria; phylum Actinomycetota; class Acidimicrobiia; order Acidimicrobiales; family Palsa-688; genus JBPYFF01. The sequence goes on from JBPYFF010000078.1 coordinate 6,682, forward strand.
CTGGCAGTTCACTGCCGCAGAGTTCGTCGGTGGTCCGCTCATGATCGTCGTGGTCGCCCTGCTGTTCCGCTGGTTCCTCACACCTCGCCTGGAGGGGACAGCTCGACGGCAGGCAGAACTGGGGCGGCACGGCCGGATGGAGGGCCACGCCGAGATGGATATGTCACTCACGGGTGGGTCCTGGTGGTCACGGCTGCGGTCGCCCGAGGGCTACACCGCCACGTCCCACGCTTTCGTCATGGACTGGGCGTCGGTCTGGACCGATATAGGGCTGGGTTTGCTCATTGCCGGAGCCCTGGCGGCATGGGTCCCGGCTCATTTCTGGCAGAGTTTCTTTCTGGTCAAGCACCCTCTGGCGGCGAAGATCTGGGGTCCGCTGGTAGGACCGCTGGTGGCGATCATCAGCTTTGTCTGCTCGGTCGGCAACGTGCCGTTGGCCGCGGTGCTCTGGAACGGCGGGATCAGCTTCGGGGGCGTCGCCAGCTTCATCTTTGCCGACCTGATCATCCTCCCGATCCTGAACATCTACCGGAAGTACTACGGCGCCAGGATGAGCCTTTTTCTTCTTGCCTGCTTCTACAGCGCCATGGTCGCGGCGGGTTACGCGGTCGAGATCATCTTTGGCGCCGCCGGGCTCATACCCGAAACGCGAAATGCCAAGGTGGTCGAGACGTCAATCACCTTCAACTACGACACGGTGCTCAACATCATCTTTCTGGCGGTGGCCGCCGCGCTCGTCTGGAGATTTCTCCGCACGGGCGGGCAGGAGATGTTCAGGATGATGAGCCCGGGCCGGGGCTGAGAGCTGCTAGCTCTCCGAGTCGTCGAGCAATCCGTTGGCGGCAGCAAGCGCGGTCGCGGCCCGCACGGCTTCTTCGTAGACGGCGTCCAGGTGGCGGCGGGCGGTGGCCGCGCCCACGGCGAGAGGAGGATTACCAAGCGATCGGGCCACCGCGCCGGGGTCTGGAGTGGGGCGGATCGGTGAGGGGCTCGCCCCTTTTTCCTCCGCCTGACCCCAGAACCGGGCGTCGGTGGAGGCGGGGGCGGCCGGGCGGCGTCGACTCATGCCGCATCCTCCTCGTCCCGACCGACATCGGCGACGGGCTCGTCCTCGACCAGGGCGTCGGTCCGCAAGCCAAGCGCGGTCCGCAGCTGGTCGGGCGCCAGGTCGGCGAGGGAGCTCTGCTTCGGTAGCACCAGGTCGGCGATTTGACGCTTGCCGGCGACGACCTCCTCGACCCGCTCGTCGACAGTCCCCGGGCAGACCAGCCGGTGGCAGATCACCGTCCTGGTCTGACCGATCCGCCACGAGCGGTCTCGTGCCTGATCCTCGGTGGCGGGGTTCCACCACCGGTCGTAGAGCACGACGTGGTTGGCGGCGGTCAGGTTGAGGCCGGCGCCGCCCGCCTTCAACGACAGCACCAGCGCGCCCGCCCCCGTCCCCTGCTGGAACTCCTGGACCAACCGATCCCGGGCACCGGTTGCCAGGCCGCCGTGATAGCAGGCCACGGGCACGCCGGTCCGTTCGGTGAGGTGCTTGGCCAGTTGCTCACCCCATCGAGCGAAGTGGGTGAAGATCAGCAGTCGTTCACCGGCCGCAAACACCGCGTCCACGATGTCGTCGAGCCGGGCCAGCTTGCCGGACCTGCCGTTGAGCGGTTGTTCGCCCCCCTCCGCACCGAGATAGGAGGCGGGGTGATTGCAGATCTGCTTCAGGGCGGTGATGGCGGCGAGGATTTGGCCCTTGCGGGCGTTCTTGTCTTCCTCGAGTCCTTCGGCCAGCAGTCGATCGAGCACCGCCTGATAGAGCCCGATCTGCTCCTGGGTGAGCGAGCAGTGGTCGAGCTCGTCGATGCGATCGGGCAGCTCGGCCGCGATTTCTGGCTCGGCCTTTGTCCGGCGAAACACGAGCAATCCGTTGAGGGCGCGCAGCGCCGCTTCCCCCGCTGATCCGGGGCCGTCGCCGTTGCGGGAGAGCTGACCGATGAAGGTCGGCCGAGAGCCGACCAGGCCGGGGTTGGCCCAATCCAGGATGGACCAGAGGTCACCCAGGCCGTTTTCGATCGGCGTGCCGGTCAAGGCCAGGCGGGAGCGAGCCGGGATGCGCCGGAGTCCCTGGGCGACATCACTGCTCGGATTCTTGATGGTCTGGGCCTCATCGATCACGACCCGGGCCCACTCCACGTTGGCGAGCGCATCGACATCCCGCAGCGCCGTTCCGTAGGTCGTCAGGACCACGTCGGACTTCGCCGCGA
>JBPYFF010000079.1:0-3784 GCA_051984455.1 Acidimicrobiales bacterium
GAGCAGCCCCGGATCACGACGACGACCGCGTGCAGCCGCACCGGAACGACCTTTTCGGCCCGGTGCTAGAGTGACCTCCGCTTTCGGGCGTTTAGCTCAGTTGGTTAGAGCGCACGCTTCACACGCGTGAGGTCACAGGTTCGAGTCCTGTTACGCCCACAATGAACGCCGCAGGTCAGAGGCTATTTTCCCGATCGATCGGCCATTTTACGAGACGCTGAAATCTCGGTTTGTGCCCGCTGCGTGCCCGAACGTGCCGGGCTTTGACGGTCCCCTGGCGACCCAGGCCATCAACCGGGGAATCCGGCTGGAGGCCATCGCCGCTCTGTTGGGGCACCGCACCCTCCGCATGACAATCCGCTATGCGCGCATAGCGAATCGGACTGTCGCCGATGAGTACCACGCCATGTCTGCCAAAGTCGAAGCCCTCTACGCCGAACCCCCAGTGCTCGACGCCACAGCCGAGGGCGACACCATGCGCCAGGTCCGCGCCGACCATCACCGCATGCTTGCCAACGGCTGGTGCACCCGCCCAGCAGCCATGGACTGCAGCTACGAGACCATCTGCGAATCGTGCGGTTTCTTCACCACTACCGCCGAGTTCGCCGTCACCCTCAAACGCCAGGCTGCACACGCCGACCAACACGACCAGCCCGCACGCGCCGAGCTCTACACCCGCCTGCTCGCCGGCGCCGACAAGGCCGTCTCATGACTGTCACGGAACACTCGACCGATCCCCGGCGGCGCTACCCCGAACATCCCGTCGTCGACGACGTCTCTCACGCTGTGCTCGGCGAGGCCGTCACCACGCTGATCCGGTTGCGCTCACCGATGTGGCACGGAGATGCCGGCGCCACCCTCCACGCCCTTACCAGCCTCCAAGCCCAGATCACCGCGTGCATGCCCGACGCAATCATCGACAGCCGGGACCAGGACTACACCTGGGCCGAGATCGGCGAGCTCCTCGGCATCACACCCACATGCGCGCAACGCCGCTACGCCCACCACCGGAGGCCGCCCATCGACAACGACTGAGACCACAAGCCGCGTTCGCCGGGACCACAACCGCCCCGGGCGATAGGCGTCATATCCCACCAACACTTGACAGGATGGGCGGCATAAGTGATGCCATGAAGAAGCGGGTCGCCGCTTTCGTGTGACGGGGTTGGGTTGTGCGTCCTGGTCCTGGGCACCCAGCGTGGAGGGTGGTGGATGGGCTCGTCGGGTCGGGGGACCCCCTCTCGCCGTAGGGGTTCGAGTGGAACACTCGAGCTTGCGACAGCAGTTCCCCTACGACGAAAGAAGGTTCCTGTGACTCGAGAATATGTCGGTATCGATCTGCACCGCCGTAGGTCGGTGATCGTACGCAAGAACGCTGATGGTGAGGTGTTGAGCAAGGTCCGCATCGACAACAGCCCCTTCGCGTTGGCTGAGGCAGTGGCGGCGGCGGGCCCCGAGCCCGAGGTGGTCATCGAGGCCACGTTCGGCTGGTACTGGGCCGTGGACGTGCTCACAGAGATGGGCGCCAGCGTGCATTTGGCTCATCCGTTGGGCAACGACTGGGGGAATCGTCGGGTCAAGAACGACGAGCGCGACGCCAACGACCTGGTCGACCTGCTGCGCCTGGGGCGCCTCGCCGAGGCGTGGATCGCCCCGCCGCAGGTGCGAGAGGCTCGGGAGCTGGTCCGTTACCGCCACAAGCTGGTCCGGCTCCGCTCCGGGCTCAAGGCCCAGGTCCACGCGGTGATGGGCAAGCACGGGGTGCTCCCGGCGCGGGTCGACATGTTCGGCTTGGGCGGCAACGCCCAGCTGGACGCCTTGGACTTGCCCATGGGTTACACGGTGCGCATGGAATCGTTGCGCGACCTCATCGGCGTGTACGACCGCGAGGTCACCGCCTTGGACCGCCGCATCGCCGTCCTGTTCGCTGACCATGTCGGCTACCGGGCCGTCCAGGCCATCGACGGGGTCGGGCCAGTCCTCGCCGCGGTGTTCGTGGCCGAGATCGGCGACGTCACCCGCTTCCCGTCGGCGGATCGGTTGTGTTCGTGGGCCGGGTTGACACCCAAGCATCGCGAGTCCGATGTCAAGGTGCGGCGGGGATCGATCTCCAAACAAGGTTCACGTCTATTGCGGTGGGCGGCGGTCGAGGCGGCCGCCAAGAACCACGCCGGCGGTGACTTCAAGGTCGCCTACCACCGCATCGCGGCCCGCCGGGGACGCAACATCGCCAAGGTGGCCGCCGGCCGGCGACTTCTCACCCTGGTGTACTACGGGTTGCGGGACGGCGAGATCCGCTGCCTCGCCACCACACGGGGGTGACAGCTCGGACGCAGCCAGCAGCAACGCGGTATCGGCATGAGCCCACTGTCGGGTCGTCATAAGTGATTGCGTTCTGCTGGCTGCGCCGAATCGCTCCATGCTCGAACCCGGCCACGTGTCGGTGATCGGCGAAGACATGACCAAGCAGCCGAGCTCGGCCTGCTTGACACCCGCTCCCAACGGGTCCTGGAGACAACAGCGCAACGCGTCCACGGGACGACGCCACCAGCCAAGCCCTACGGGCTCGGCACCACCATTGTCCCGGCCATAACGAACCGGGCCGTCAAGGCTTCCCCAACGGGCGGCCTGCGGCCGGCCTTGACCGCCCTGTGTCAACACCGCCAACAACCAGCGGTCTAGTCCAGCGCGCCCCGCCACTGTCACCATCCACCCACTCAGGCACGGCCAATCGCCTCCTCTTCGAGGAGACCCCCTTGACAAAACCCGCTTCTTCAGACATGCCGATACCGCTCGCGCGGCGAGGTCCGCATTATGCGCCTTCAGCGACCTGCCGATAGAGGCTCTGTCGGTCCATCCCGGGGAGCGAGCGCCGTGCGGCACCACGCCGGATGATGAATGAAGTGGTGGAACCGGTCACCATCCGCGGAACGATTCGGCTGGTCGTCGTCCCCTTGCTCGTGTTCGCTCTGATTGCGGTGTCTGCGTCAATCCCGAATCCCATGCTTCACGCTCTGTGGCTCGCAGTCGCTGTGGGCTTCTTCGGCTTCCTCTTCGTCCGAACATGGCGGGCAGGGGTGACGGCCAACCGGTGTGGCGTCGAGATTCGGAACATAGGCCGGACCGTTGTCCTGCCCTGGGCCGATGTTCGGTCAATCTCCGTCGTTAAGAGCAACAACGTGACCGGGATGGTGAGGTGCGTTGTTGTCCATCGGGAGGACGGCACCGGCGTCATCGCTCGCGCAGCTTCGTCGTACTCACGGAACAAAGTCGAGGGGTGGACCGCCAAGCTTGAGGCCGCCAGGCCCGGCACCTAACCAGCATTGGGCGACCACCGTCTGGAACGTGCCGCTACCGTGCTACTCGCCGATAGGGGCTCGTCTCACCGACGGCTTCTTCGTCGAATCGTTGAAGGGCAGATGGCCGTGGACGGGGCACTTGGCGACCAGCTCATCTCTGGTTGGATCGAGTCGACTCGGCCCCGGTGACTTGGCGACGATGACCCCTGCGGGATAGGGACCCACCAGTTCGGCGTCGCAGATCGGACAGTGCAGCCACCAGCGAGGCACGCGCTCGATCGGGGGTCCGAGGATCTGACCCAGCTTGGACATGGCTCGCCGGAGCACCCCTCGATGGTACGGGTGAGATCGACTGGGACGAGGTTGCCGAGCTGCTTGAAGCCGCCTATCGCCAGGTCGTTCCCCGCTCAATGTTCGCCGGCTAGGAGGTGGCCGGGTCCAATACCCGACCGGGAACAGCACTTATGCGGTCTTTGAATAGGCGT
>JBPYFF010000080.1:0-6240 GCA_051984455.1 Acidimicrobiales bacterium
GCAGGCAAGTCGACTTGGGCGGCGGAGAACTTCCGTCCCAACCAGGTGGTGGCCTCCGACGAGTTGCGGGCCATGGTCGGCGAAGGGCCCGACGATCAGCGAGCGGGCAACGACGCGTTTGAGCTCCTCGACCTCGTCCTGGAGCGGCGCCTGCGGCGTCGGCTGCTCACGGTCGTCGACACGCTCGGCCTCGACCGCGGCCGCCGCCTCGCGTACCTCGAACTGGCCCACCGCCACGGCGTTGCCTGTCATGTGGTGGTGTGGGACACGCCGCCCGAGGTGTGCCGGGCCCGCAACCGCGCCCGCGAGCGACCGGTCCCGGCCAAGGTGTTCACCGGCCAGATACGGGCGTGGGAAGCAGCCGAGATGATGATTCCGGAGGAGCGGTTCGACGGGATGCACCGGCCCGGCCCGGTTGAGGTCGTTCCGGCCGGCACCCTCGCGGCGCCCGCGTTTTTTGCCCGGCAGAAGGAGGATCCAATGCCATTGCGATTCGGGCTGCAGTTGCCCAGCTTCAGCTGGGAAGGCGGGCCACCACAGCTGGCAGGGCAACTGGCTGCCATCGCTCGCGGCGCCGTGGAGGCCGGCTTCACCAGCATCTGGGTCATGGACCACTTCCTGCAAATCCCTCAGCTGGGCCGGGAGTGGCAGGACATGCTCGAGAGCTACACCACCCTTGGCTTTCTTGCCGCTCATACCACCTCGGTGCGGATCGGCACCCTGGTCACGGGCGTGACCTATCGAAACGTGGCTCATCTGGCCAAGGTCGTGGCAACCCTCGACGTCCTTTCCGGAGGCCGGGCCAACTGCGGCATAGGGGCCGCCTGGTACGAGCGCGAGCATCGCGCCTACGGCTGGCCCTTTCCTCCCGCGTCCGAGCGACTGGCGCTGCTGGAGGATGCACTCCAGTTGCTGCCGTTGATGTGGGGACCGGGATCACCGTCGTTCGACGGACGGTTGATCTCGGTCCCGGAAGCAATGTGCTACCCCAGGCCGCTGCAGGAGAAGATCCCGATCCTCGTCGGTGGCTCCGGCGAGCAGCGCACGCTGGAGCTCGTGGCGCGATATGCCGACGCCTGCAACCTGCTCGGTGACGCCGGGGTCGTTCGGCACAAGCTCGAGGTCCTCGAGCGCCATTGCGACAAGGTCGGCCGGTCGATGGACGCCATCGAGGTGACGCAATTGTCGACCGCACTGGTCGAGGCCGATCGGCCCGCGCTCGACCGGGCCCTGGCCCGTCTCCGGCCGCCGTCCATGTCCATCGAGGCGTTCGCTACCCAGGTGAACGCCGCCACCGTCGACGACCAGATCGGCCGGTTCCGCCAGCTGGCCGAGGCCGGCGTTCAGACCGCGATCGTAAGCCTGCCCGACGTCGACGACCCGGAGGCCTTGCCCCGCTTCGGCCAGGTCATCCAGGCGTTCGAGTCCCCGGGGCGCTAGCCCGTCTTCCAGAGGTTCATCGGCGCGAAGTAGAGCGGCGTCGGGAGCAACGCTTGGCCGCCACCATCGGGGAGCTGGGCCGGTTCGGTGCCGTGGACGGTCGGCTTGGCCGAGACGGCGGTAATGAGCCCGGAGATCCAGACGTACGGTACGTCCACGGCGAAGCGGCGGGCGATGTCCTGGTAGGCGGCCTTGCGCACGGCTTGATCGGGGGTCTGCCGTCCCGTCTGGAGATCCTTGTCGATCTGCGGGTCTTTGTTGCGGGCGAAGTTGAGGGCCAGCTGGCCGATAGGAGCGGCCGTCTGGGAAGACCACCAGACGTATTCGGCATCGGGGTCGGGATCGCCGAACTGGATCCAGGCGTAGGCCTGGTAGTTGCCCTGCAGAGCATTGAGGATGTACTGGCTCTGCTCGACCTGGACGATGTCCACGCTGATCCCGACCTGCTTCCACATGTCCTGGACGAACTGGTTGATCGACAGGTTGCGGCCCGTGTTGGTGGTACCCAGCTGAAAGCTGATCTTGTGGCCGGTGTCGTGCTCGTACTCGGCGACCAGCTGCTTCGCCTTCTGGGGGTCGTACGGGGGATAGCCGACATTGCTGACGTGGTAGGCCGAGGTGGGACCGAAGGGGCTGTCGGCGACCGGCAGGATGCCGTTGAACAGCACGTCGATGACCCGCTTGGAGTCGGTCGCATACGCGAGGGCCTGGCGAACCCGGACGTCGTTGAGCGGCGCCTTGTCAGTGTTCAGCATGATGAACGTGGACGCCCGCTCGCCCCTCTTGCTGTCGTCGGTAGTAACGACCGACTTCTCCGAGCGCAGGCTGACGATGGACTGCGAGTCCCCGGTAAAGAGCGCATCGATGGTGCCGGAGTTCAGGCTGGCGACGCGCGACGTCTCCTCGAGGATGGGCCGGTACTCGATCTCGTCGAGATACGGGCGGCCCTTCTGCCAGTAGTTGGGGTTCTTGACCGCGATGAAGTGATTGCCTGGCACCCACTCCTTGAGGATGAACGGGCCCGTTCCGATCGGGTGGAGCGAGCCGTTCGGGTCCTTGAGTGTCTTCGGCGAAGGAATGAACCCTGGCTGGCCGGCCAGGTACAGGGGGAACGGGACCCAGGGCTGGTTCATCTTTACCGCCACGGTCAGGTCGTCCACGGCCGTGACGGAAGCGATCGGGGCGAGGGCGGGGCCGGTCAGGGCTGCGGTCCGCACCGCGTTGAGGTCATACGCCACGTCGGCGGCGGTGAGGGGGTCGCCGTTGCTGAAGTGGATGCCGGGACGCAGCTTGATGGTCCAGCTGGTGTAGTCGGCACTGTGGTCGATCGACTGCGCCAGATAGGGATGGGCATTCCCGTCTGACCCCACCGCCGCCAGGGGATCGTAAACGGTCGATGCGTAGAGCAGCCCGTTGGCATCCCACCGGTTCTTGGTCGGGTCGACGCCGTCCACCTCGGCCTCAGTACCCATGATCAGGTGCCCGCCGACCACCGGCGTCCCTGCCGAGGCCGCGGTGGTGTTGCTGCTACCGCTCCCCTTGCTACTAGCGCAGGAAGCCGCAAGCAGCGCGAACGCGACGGCGGCCCCGAGGGACCTTACCCTCCACCTGGCCGCCATTTTCCCCCCTCTTCTTTGAGACCAAAGGCCGTCTCGGCTAGGGACTCGGTGTGAAGCGGACCGGCACACATGTTGGCGACCGGAACCCTACGCCATGGATGTGAGGATCCGCGGTCGGGGAGCCGGGCGGGCCCGGGTCGAGCTCGAGGTCCGGGATGCGGTCGAGGACAGTGTTGAGCACCAGGCGCATCTCGGTGCGAGCGAGGTGCATTCCCAGGCACATGTGCGGGCCTGATGAGAAGGCCAGGTTGGGCTGCGGTTCGCGATGGACGTCGTACCGGTCCGGGTCGGCGAAATGGGCCTCATCACGGTTGGCAGAGCCCAGGCACACCGTCACCTGCGAGCCGGCGGGTATGTCCACCCCGGCGACGGCGGTATCGGTTGCGGCCATCCGGGGAATGAACGGAACGGCCGGTTCCCAGCGGAGCAGTTCTTCGATGGCCGGTCCGACCAGTTCGCGGTCCTCCTTGACCTCCTCGAGCTGATCGGGGTGCTGCAACAGCGCCAGCAACAGGCTGCCAATCGAGCAGTAGGTGGTCTCGGAGCCGGCGGGCAGCAACAGCCGCAGGTAGGACACGATCTCGGTGTCGCTCAGTCGTTCCCCGTCGACTTCGCCCGTGGCCAGATCACTGATGAGGTCGTCCTCTGGCGCCTGGCGGCGGGCCTGGATGAACGGCGTCAGGTAACCGGCCAGTTCCTCCGAAGCGCGGATGCTTGCTTCGTAGCCGGCGCTCACCGACGTGAGGGTGAACGCCAGGCGTTGAAAATAGGGATAGTCGTCGTGTGGAAGACCCAGGATGCGGGCGATGACCTGCACCGGGAAGGGGAAGGTCAGCTCCTCTACCAGCTCGGCCTTTCCATTGGATGAGAACCGCTCGACCATCTCCTCGGCCAGCGGCTGGATCAGCTCGGTCTCCCAGCGTTCGAGCGTCTTCTGGCGAAAGGCCCGGCCCGCGAGGGCACGGGTGCGGCGGTGCTCTGGCTCGTCCATCTCCAGGATGGTCCGGCCCATGACGGGGCCCATGATCGTCTTGTAGACAGAGGACGCGAACGTGGTGTTGTCGCGAAGGACCCGGGCGCAATCGTCGTAGCGCAAGACGGTGAACTGCTGATTGCCGGCCTTGCCGTCCATGTCGGGACCGGCGAGGCCTTGCATCATCGAGCTCGACAACACCCCAACGGTCCGGCGCAGCTCGGCCAGCGGGGTCCACGGGTCCCTGATGTCCCCGCCGGCGGTTTCATCGAAGGCGTGCAAGGCGGTCCCGGACTCCATCACGGCCCCCTTTCCAAGGCTGACGCTCGTGTCACAGTAGCAGGGGGGCGCGTGAGCACGGCGGGGTGGCATGATGCGACGATGGAACCGCGGCAGACACTCAGCGTGGACGAGATCAACCTGTCCGACCTGGAGTTCTGGTCCCTCCCTGAGGAAGTGCGGGAGGGCGCCTTCAAGACGCTCCGGGAAGAGCGACCGATCCCGTTCTTCGAGGAGCCCGAGATGGAACTCGAGTTCATTCCGCGGGGCCCGGGTTATTACGGGCTGACCCGGCACGCCGACATCATCGAGGCCAGCCGGCGACCGGAGCTGTTCCAATCGGGCAAGGGCGCGACCAGCGTTCCCGACCTGCCCGCGGAGTTCCTCGAGTTCTTCGGCTCGATGATCAACCTCGATGACCCCCGCCACACCCGGCTGCGGGGGATCGTTTCCAAGGGCTTCACGCCACGGATGCTGAAGAAGGTCGAGGACGATATTCAGCGAGCGGCCGGAGAGATCGTCGAGACCGTGATCGAGAAAGGGGAGGCGGACTTCGTGCTCGAGGTGGCGGCGCCGCTTCCTCTCAAGATCATTTGTGACATGATGGGGATCCCGCAGAGTGAGTACGCGACCGTCTTCAGCCGGTCCAACATCATCCTCAGCCAGGGAGACCCGGAATACATTCCCGACGGTGAGGATCCCGTGGCCGCCTTGCTCGGTGCCGGTCAGGACCTGGCTGCGCTGGTCCAGGACCTTGGCGGGCACCGACGGCAGCACCCGACGTTCGACCTGACCTCGGCGCTGGTCAACGGCAATGTCGATGGTGAGACCCTGACCGATCAGGAGTTGGCGTCGTTCTTCATCCTTCTGGTGGTGGCGGGCAACGAGACGACCCGCAATGCCATCAGCCACGGGCTCAAGCTGCTGACCGATCACCCCGATCAGCGTGAGTTGTGGGCAAAGGATTTCGAGGGCCTGGCCCCGACTGCTGTTGACGAGATCGTGCGCTGGTCGTCACCCGTGATCTGGATGCGGCGAACGGTGACCGCGGACACCCGGTTGCGCGACGTCGACTTCAAGGAGGGCGACAAGGTGTTGCTCTTTTACAACTCAGGCAACCGGGACGAGGAGGTCTTCACCGACCCGTTCACGTTCGACGTCCGGCGCGACCCGAACCCTCATGTCGGCTTCGGCGGTCCGGGCCCCCACTTTTGCCTGGGCGCTCATCTGGCTCGCCGGGAGATCACAGTGATGTTCCGCGAGCTCTTGCGACGCATGCCCGACATCGAGGCTACAGGTGAACCGGAGATGCTTCGGTCCAGCTTCATCCACGGCATCAAGCACCTGCAGGCGACCTGGACGCCATAACCGCAGGGCTGCGACCTGGTCCTAAGATCGCACTCCCAATGTGGAGCGAGGAGGAGGGCCATGCCTACGTACGTCGTTCTTGCCAAGTTCACTCAGCAGGGGATTCAGGCTGCAAAGGAGATACCCAAGCGGCGAGAGGCCGGTAGGAAGGCCGCATCGGATCTGGGGATGACGTTGCGGGAGGGCCTGCTCACGATGGGCAAATACGACCTAGTGCTCCTGGTTGACGGACCGGACGACGCAACGATGGCGCAGTTCGCCATACGCCTCGGCATGCAGGGAAACCTGTCCACCCAGACGCTTCGAGCGTTCAGTGAAGCAGAGGTCGACCAGATCCTCGGCTCCATCTAGGTTCGCCTACATCGGGTGTTGCCGGCCGGCCACCCAGTCATCGACCAGCTCGGCGAGAACCGGGAGCATCACGGGACCGGAGCCCAGCACCGCGTCATGGAAGGACTTGATGTCAAAGCCGGTGCCGAGTCGTTCCCGGGCCGATTCGCGGATGCGGAAGATCTCTCGCTGGCCCAGCTCGTAGGCGAGTGCCTGACCGGGCATGGCGAT
>JBPYFF010000081.1:0-15518 GCA_051984455.1 Acidimicrobiales bacterium
GGCGAGTGGTCGAGGTGTCGGCCAAGCGCTCGACGGTGCTGCTGCTCACCGATCCCACGTTCAGCGTCGGAGTCAGGCTGACCGCAAACGGGGATACCGGGGTGGCCAACGGCAGGGGTCGCGACAACCCCATGACCATCGATCTCGTTCCTCCCAACACCCGTCTGAATCACGGTGACGTCTTGCTCACGAGCGGTCTTCAACTCGAGCGGTTCCCCAAGGGCATCCCGGTCGGCCGGGTCGGCGCCGTGAAGCAGGAGCCCGGGGCACTCCAGGAAAATGTCACGATGGACCCCGTCGTCGATCTCTCGCGGTTGGAGTTCGTGCAGGTGCTGCAGTGGTCGCCCCAGTGAGCCGGCCCATGTCGGCGCGGTTGCGGCTGGGGGCTCTGCTCTTTGTTGCCTTGTTGTTGCAGACCACGGTCGCTTCCGATCTGCGGATCCGCGGTGTTGCGCCCGACTTCATGCTCCTTCTGACGATCTGCGCCGGTCTTGCCGGCGGTGCGGATACCGGGGCCGTGGTCGGCTTTCTGGCGGGGTTGCTGATCGACCTGTTCCTCCACGCAACGCCGTTCGGGCTTTCCGCACTGACCTACTGCCTGGTCGGCTACGCCGTGGGTGTGCTCCGTCGTAGCGTGCTACGGGAAGGAAACCTGCTCGCCCCCGCCACCGCGCTGGTGGCCAGCGCAATCGGCGTCCTGCTGTTCGTACTGGTAGGGGTCATGGTCGGCCAGCATCAACTCACCTCGCCCGGGCCGAAAGGGCTGGCCCAGATCGCGGGAATCGTGGCGGTCATGAACGCCATCCTCGCTGTGCCGGTCTCGAGGCTGGTGTCGTGGGCCGCCGCCGGCCTTCAGGGCCCGGCCCAGTCTGCCCTGGCGAAATGACGGCGCCGACCACTCCCGATGCGACCCGTATGCGGCTCACCATCGTCGGGGTGGTCGTCATCTGCCTGTTTGGCTCGCTGTTCGCCCGCCTGTGGTACCTGCAGGTCATCAACGAACCAAAGGCCCAGGCGGCCGCCCAGAACAATGGCGTGCGGTTGGTCTACGAACAGGCCCCCCGCGGCCGGATCCTCGATCGCAACGGCAATGTGCTGGTCGACAACCGCATCTCGGAAGAGATCACCATCAGCCGGGACACCGCCGGGCGCGAGCCTGATGTTGTCAACCGGCTGGCCGCGCTCCTCGGCGCCAGCCCTGACAGCCTTTTCCGCCGCGTCCAGGACAAGCGCTACAGCCCCTACGTGCCCGTGCCCGTCGCCCAGGACGTGGATACCGCCAAAATCGTCTACATCCGCGAGCATCAGGAATCGTTTCCCGGCGTCGAAGCCAAGGCGGTGGCGGAGCGGACGTATCCCTATGGAGTGCTGGCCGCCAACATCCTCGGCTACATCGGACAGATCTCCGATCAGCAGTACGCGCTGGTAAAGAAGCTCGGGTATCAGTCAGACGACCAGATCGGCCAGAGTGGGGTCGAGGCGGCCTACGAGGACGCCCTGCGAGGCCAGCCAGGGGTGACGAAGCTGCAGGTCGATTCCAAGGGACGCGTCATCGGAGTGCTCGGTTCCCAGCCTCCGGTCCAGGGCCATGACGTCTGGCTCTCGATCGACATCAATGTGCAGAAACTGGCAGAGGACTCGCTTGCTCAGGGCCTCGCCGCCGCCCGGGCCAACACCGACAAGCCGACGGGTGGTCCCGGCGCCCACTACGCCGCTCCGGCCGGGGCGGCGGTCGTCATGGATCCTCGGGATGGTACCGTCCTCGCCCTCGCGACCAATCCGACCTACAACCCGGCCGACTTCATCAACGGGATCTCCGCCGCCAAGTTCAACGCCTATCTGGCCGATCCAAATCATCCCCTCGACGACCGCACGATCCAGGGTGAGTATGCGCCCGGGTCGACATTCAAACTCGCGACGGCCATCGCCGGCCTCCAGGCCGGGATCATCAACCCCAGCTTCGTCTTCAACGATCAGGGCTTCCTGCAGGTCGGCAACACCAAGGTCTTCAACGACAACCACCAGGCCTACGGGCCCGTCAACCTTTCCCGGGCGCTGACCGTTTCGAGCGACGCCTACTTCTACAACGTGGGGGCAAACTTCTGGGACGGCCGAGGTCGCTACGGCCAGGACGGGCTCCAGAACGTCGACCGCCAGCTCGGTTTCGGCGCGACCACCGGTATCGCTCTCCCCAACGAGACCGCCGGCCGCATCCCCGACCCTGCCAGCCGGGCCAGGGAGCACGCCGCCAACCCCAAAGCATTTCCTGAAGGCCAGTGGTTCACCGGCGACAGCGTCAACACCGCCATCGGCCAGGGCGAGGTGGCCGTCACGCCTCTGCAGCTGGCCAACGCGTATGCGACCTTCGCCAACGGCGGCACGCTGTGGGAGCCTCGCATGGCCCTCAAGATCACTGACCAGGCCGGTCACGTCCTCCAGACGCTCACGTCCGTCCCGCGGGGCAGGGTCAACTTGCCGCCCCAATGGCGGGACCCGATGCTGGCCGGCTTCCAGGGCGTGGTTGCCAACCCATCCGGTACCGCCTATGCCGCTTTCGCCGGCTTCCCCCTCAGCCAGTTCCCCATCGCCGGGAAGACCGGGACGGCCCAGGTCACCGGCAAGCAGCCCACGTCGGTCTTTTCCTCCTTTGCCCCGGCCGGCAATCCCCAGTACGTGGTCGACGCCTTCCTCGAGCAGTCCGGTTACGGTGCGGCCGCGGCCGCACCCACCGTCCGGCGCATTTACGAGGGGCTGTTCGGCCAGCCGCTGGCCCCCGTTGCCGGGCCGAACGCGGGGGTCGACTAGCCCATGGCGACGGTCACGTCCACGCAGTCGACCACTCCCCGTCACGGGCTGGGCGTCTCCGCCTCAGCTCAGCGCCGGTCTCGTCGGAACCCCGCCGCGGCCTGGCGGCACATCGATTTCGGACTCATCATCGCGGTCATCGGTGTCGCCTGCTTCGGGATCCTGATGATCTACAGCGCATCGCGCGACCAGTTGCAGGCTTCGGGCATCGACCCCGGGTACTTCGCCAAGCGCCAGGCCGTCTTCGTCGCCATCGGCATCGCCGTCATGGTGCTCACCGCCGCCATCGACTACCGGCGACTGCGTGACCTGGCTCCGTTCTTCTACGTCGGGACGGTCTTCGTCCTGCTCGCCGTGTTCTCCCCCGTCGGTCAGAAAAGCAGGGGTTCCCAGGCCTGGTTTGCCATCGGGTCCTACCAGCTCGAGCCATCCGAATTCGCCAAGGTCGCACTCATCCTTTCCCTCGCCGCCTTCTGTGCCCTGTACAAGGGCAGGCTCCGCGCCCGGCATCTCCTCGTCGTCCTGACCCTGGCGGCCGTTCCGCTCGCGCTCATCTACAAGCAGCCCGACCTGGGTACGTCGCTCGTACTCGGGGCAGTGCTGTTCACCGTCCTCCTCGTCGCCGGTGCCAGGGGTCGCCACCTCGTCGTGCTGGGACTGATCGGAGCCGTGGCGGTGGTCGGCGTCTTGCACTTCGGCGTGCTCAAGCAGTATCAGAAGGACCGCCTGACCGCGTTCCTCAACCCCACGACGAACACCCAGGCCACGGCCTACAACCTGGATCAGTCCAAGATCGCCATCAGCTCGGGCGGTGTCTCCGGCAAGGGATTGTTCAAGGGCACCCAGACGAACCTGTCCTACGTCCCCGAGCAGCACACCGACTTCATCTTCACCGCGGTGGGAGAACAACTGGGCCTGGTCGGATCGGCTGTCCTCCTGGCGCTCTTCGTCCTCATCGTCTGGCGGAGCTGGAGGACAGCCTCGATCGCCCGGGATCTGCTCGGGTCCCTGATCTGCGTCGGTGTGGTCGCGATGCTCGTGTTCCAGGTGTTCGAGAACGTTGGCATGACGATGGGTATCATGCCTATCGCTGGCATCCCCTTACCTTTCATGAGCTATGGTGGATCCGCTATCGTCGCCAGCTTTGCGGCCGTGGGACTGGTGCTGAACGTGCACATGCGCCGTTTCAGCTGACGGCTCGGCTCCTCGGCGAGACCGCGGCGGGCCTACCGGTTGACGTGGCGAACCGCGAAGACGACCGCGCCGGCGCTCGCCATGAGCCCAACCACGATCAAGATGGTCGGAATGTTCGCCGCGACCTCGTTGCCAGCACTGCTGTTGCTGGGTTTGTTCAGTGCCGACCCGCTCTGCCTCTCGGGGGTCGCCGCCCGGGACCCGGGTTCCGAAGGTTGGGGGCTCGCGGTCGGAACGGACTGAGCGGCCCTGCTAGCGGGCGCAGCTCGCCCGGCAGCGGCAGAGGTGGTCGGGGAGGTCGCGCTCGAGGTGGTCAGAAGCCGGCTGGTCACGCAGTCCCACTGATAGCCGTCCCGGTTGATTGCGGCCAGCTCGTCACGGACGACCTGGCCGTCGGCCGCGGTCGGCAGGAAGGCGTCACGCTGGGCCGCCGCCTGCAGATCCGCCCACACCGGCGAGCTCGTCCCGGCCATCCGCGCCGCCTGAGTGATCAGCAAATTAGGCGGCGGCAGACAACTGGGCTCGCCGGCTGCGGGGATCGCGGTGGTAAGAGCCGCGGCACCTGACAGGAACAACAAAGCCAGCCATCCGGTGGGGGGCAAGCGCGCCATGCGGCGGAGCGTACGAGTCGAGGGCAGCGGGGAGATGAACGATCGCCCAACCCCGAACGAATCGGACGTGACCGCTCGGTGCATGCGACTCGCCCGGGCCGGCGGGTTGTCCCGACCCACCCCGCTACACTCGACGGGGACATGACGTCACTCTGGCCCAAGATCGAGCCGCTCCTCCCACGCGTGCAGAAGCCGGCCCGATACATCGGCTGTGAAGACGGCATGGTCGGCCCCCGGCCAGGGGCGGGGCGGGTCTCCTGGCTGCTCATCTACCCCGACACCTACGAGATCGGCCTGCCCAACCAGGGCCTGCAGATCATCTACGAGCTCCTGAACGAGAGGGACGACGCCTGGGCCGAACGTGCCTACGCGCCGTGGACGGACATGGAGGCGGAGATGCGCCGGCGGGGCCTCCCGCTGTTCTCGGTCGATGGTCACCGGCCGGCCGGCGACTTCGACCTGCTGGCCTTCACCCTCTCGGCCGAGCTTGTCTACACCAACGTGCTCAACTGCATCGACCTGGCGGGCGTCGCCGTCCGCTCGGCCCACCGTTGCGACACCGATCCGCTTGTGGCCGCCGGCGGCCATTGCACGTTCAATCCCGAGCCGCTCGCTGACTTCGTCGACCTGTTCGTCGTCGGTGACGGCGAGGAGGTGGTGTCCGAGATCACCGAGGTGGTCAGGGACTGGAAGGCAGAGGGCAGGCCTCCGGGCTCGCGCCAGCACGTCCTCAGGGAGCTGGCCCGTGTCCCGGGCGTGTACGTCCCGTCCATGTACCGGATCGACTACGACGGAGAGGACCTCGTCGGAGTATCGCCCAGGTACCCGGACGTCCCCGATCGGGTTGAGAAGCGAACGGTTGCCGACCTGGGCAGCTGGCCCTATCCGAAGCATCAACTGGTGCCGATGACCGAGGTCGTCCACGATCGACTCAACGTCGAGATCTTCCGAGGGTGCACCCGGGGCTGCCGCTTCTGTCAGGCCGGGATGATCACCCGTCCGGTCAGGGAGAGGCCTCCCGCGCAGGTCAGCCGGATGGTTCGTGATGGCCTGCGCCGGACCGGCTACGACGAGGTCAGCCTCACCTCGCTCTCCAGTGCCGATTACTCCGGAATCGGCTCGACGGTTGGCGAGATCATCAACGATCCCATGTGCACGGGGCAGGTCTCGGTCAGCCTCCCGAGCCTTCGGGTGGACGCGTTCACAGTGGGGATCGCGACCGAGATCCAGAAGGTTCGCCGCACCGGACTGACGTTTGCTCCTGAAGCCGGCACCTGGCGGATGCGCCAGGTCATCAACAAGCTGATCCGGGAAGAGGACCTCTACGGTGCCGTCGACTCGGCCTTTTCGCAGGGCTGGCGGCGAGTGAAGCTCTATTTTCTGACCGGGTTGCCGACGGAGACCGACGCCGACACGCTCGGCATTGCCGACCTGGCTCGGAACTGTGTCGCAGTCGGCAAGAAGCACACCAAGAGTGCCTCCGTCACCGCCTCCGTCGGCGGATTCGTGCCGAAGCCGCAGACGCCGTTCCAGTGGTTCGGGCAGACCACGCTGCGCGAACTGCAACGCCGGATCGGGCTGCTGCGAGACGCCACCCGCCGGGATCGCGGGGTGCAGCTGCGGTGGCACGACCCAAAGGCGACGCTGGCAGAGGGCATTGCCAGCAGAGGCGATCGCAGGGTGGGCGCTGTGATCGAGGATGTCTGGCGCCACGGCGGGACGTTCCAGGAGTGGTCGGAGCATTTCGATCTCTCGCTCTGGCAGGACGCCATGGATCGCTGCGGCCTCTCGATCGACCGGTATGTCCATCGCCACCGTGATCGACAGGAGATCCTGCCCTGGGCCCACGTCTCGGCCGGATTGCATGACGACTTCTTGTGGCAGGACTGGCAGGACGCGCTGGCCGAGCACGGCTTGCCCGATTGTCGCTGGACGCCGTGCTATGACTGCGGAGCCTGCACGGGTTACGGAGTGGAACACATCGTCGCCTCCCCGGTACCGCCGGCTGGCGGAAGTCAGGGAACAGGGCAGGATCTCTCGGCTGGCGGCTCGACGCCCGTCACCCTCTTGCCCGCCCGGGTTGGGGCGCGCTGATGGCCAGAGTCCGGATCCGCTTTGCCAAGCTGGGCAAGATCCGGTGGACCAGCCATCGGGACACCGCCCGCATGTGGGAGCGGGCGTTCCGCCGGGTGAGGCTGCCGGTGGGATATACGAACGGGTTTTCACCCCGTCCCAGAGTCAGTTTCGGACTGGCCCTTCCCACCGGACATGAGTCGGTCGCGGAATACCTGGACGTCGAGTTGACCGGCTCCAGGCCACTGGACGTCCTCACCCTGCCGGCGGAACTGTCGGCGGGCCTGCCCGTGGGAGTCGACGCCCTGACGGCGGCAATCGTTGATGAGCACGAACCGTCTCTGCAGGAAGCGGTCACGTCGTGCACGTGGAGGCTGGCGGTGGTGCCCGTTGCGCCGTCCAGCCTGACTCTTTCTGACCTCGACCGGCGCGTCGAGCAGATGCTGGCCGCGGACACGGTCGTGGTCAGCCGGCAGCGCAAGGGGACGGAAGTCACCGACGACATCCGTCCCGCAATTTTGTCCCTCCGCCTTGATGACGCCCAGGACGAGAGTCCCGGCGGGTTCGGCCTCGAATGTGAGCTGGCCGCGAAACCCCGCGGCCTGCGGCCGTCCGAGCTCGTGGCCGGCCTTGGCCCTGACCTCGAGGAGCGTCAGGTGCGGAGAATGCATCAATGGATCGAGCGCGATGGCGCGCGATGGGAGCCCCTCTCCGCTCCTGCCGCCGCGACGACCGCGCCGCACGCCCTGGAGCGTGCGTTGTGAGAAGGGATCAGTTCGATGTCCGACGTTTCCTCCGACCGCCCGGTCGACCCACCCGGCGGAAGTCCGCCGGGAAACCCGCCAGCGAGCCCGGATGGCAGCCCGCTCACGCCATCGCTCGGGAAGCCGGCCGATGCCGCGGTGGCGGCGGGCTCGGCCGACGGTCGTACCGCTTCTTCCGCCCGCCGGCGCCGTCGTGGCAGCCGGGGCGGTCGAAACCGTAACCGCGCTTCCGAAGTTCCGGCGGCCGATGCTCCGGCGCCCGGGGCCGAGGCCGATCGGGAAGAGGGAGCGCCGGCAGAGCCAGCATCAGGCCCCCCGCCTTCCCCTCGCTCCGCGGCACCTCGCGGGGAGGGGATCCCCAAACCCAAGATCGGCGACAGCCGCCCTGCGCCCGTGCCGCGCCTTCCTGAGCCGGCGCCGGCTGACGGCCGCGCAGCCGAGCCCGTCCGGCGACGCCGGCGCCGTGGTGGACGCGGCCGCGCGGGTGCGGCGGAACGCGGCTCCGGCCAACTGGCGATGGACGAGGAGGAATCGCCGGAACGACGCCGGGGCCGTGAGCGCAAGGGCCGCCCGGTCGGGCGGTACCTCATGGTGGTCGCGGTCCAGCCGCAAGCCACCCAGATTGCCGTGCTGGAGGGCCGCAACCTGATCGAGCTGTTCGTGTCCCGCCCGGCGGACGACATCACCCAGATCGACGGGAACATCTACCTGGGCCGAGTTCAAAACGTCCTTCCCGGCATGGAGGCCGCGTTCATCGACATCGGCACGCCGAAGAACGCGGTGCTCTATCGCGGTGATGTCCGTTTCGATCGGGATGAGGTGGAGGCCGAGGGCGGCAATGGCGATGGCGTCCAGCAGGCCGTCGAGGGCAGGCCGGTTCGAGGTCGCACCAACGGTCCCGCTCGGGATGCCCGAATCGAGCAGTTGCTCAAGGCGGGCCAAACGACCGTTTGCCAGGTCACCAAAAACCCGATCGGCACCAAGGGCGCCCGGCTCACCCAGGAGGTGTCGCTACCGGGGCGTTTCGTCGTCCTCATTCCAAACAGCGACACGTACGGGATCTCCAAGCGGCTGACCGACGAGGAACGCAAGCGGCTCCGGAAGATCCTTGACGAGATCCGGCCCGCCAACCACGGGCTGATCGTACGCACCGCGGCGGAGGGGGCAACCGCGGACGAGCTTCGCCGTGACGTCGGCCGGCTTCTCCGACAGTGGGCGGAGATCGACGCCCTGGCCCGCCGGTCCAGGGCGCCTGCCCTCCTCTACCGCGAGCCCGATATGGCCGTCCGGGTCATCCGGGAAGAGTTCAACAAGGACTATCGCGGCGTCATCATCGACGATCACGACCTCTACGTTGAAGTGCGGGACTATGTCGCCAGCATCAGCCCTGAGCTGGCCGACCGCGTCGAGTACGCCAGTCCTTCCGATTCCCCGCTGCCGGTGTTCGAGCGGTATCACGTGCACGAGCAGATCCACAAGGCTCTTGACCGCAAGGTGTGGCTGCCCTCAGGTGGCTCGCTCATCATCGAGCGGACAGAAGCCCTCACGGTGATCGACGTCAACACCGGCAAGAACGTCGGTACCTCGAACCTCGAAGAAACGGTGTTCCGCAACAACCTGGAAGCCGCGGAGGAGATTGCTCGCCAGCTGAGGCTCCGTGACATCGGTGGGATCATCGTCATCGACTTCATCGACATGGAGATCGTGCCCAATCGAGCCGAGGTAACCCGGGTCTTTCGCGAGGCGCTGGCCAGGGACAAGACGAGGACCCAGGTGTTTGACATCTCCGAGCTGGGCCTCGTGGAAATGACCCGCAAGCGGATCTCCGAGGGGCTGGTCGAATCTCTTTCCGAGACCTGCCCGACCTGTGGTGGGCGGGGCATCGTCTTCGACGAATCGCTGCTCTGACGGGCCGCGACCTGGGGGTTGCCGAGGGGGGCCGACGGGGCCGCCCAACCGGCCGTGCTGTAGACTCACCCGGCCATGTATGCGGTGATCCAGACCGGCGGGAAACAGGAGCGGGTGGAAGAGGGCCAGACCCTGGCCGTCGAGCGCCTGGCCGCGTCCGAGGGAGATGAGATCGCGTTCGCTCCCATCCTCCTGGTCGATGGTGAGACCGTGCTGGCCGGTCCCGGGCCGCTGTCCGGCGCTCGGGTGGGTGCCCGGGTGGTGGGACAGACGAAGGGTCCCAAGATCCGTGGCTTCACCTACAAGCCAAAGACCCGCAGCCGCCGGTCATGGGGGCACCGCCAGACCTACACGACGATAGAGATCACCGACATCAGCCGGGGTGAGGATTAGGAAATGTCCAAGACCAAGGGTGGCGGCTCGACCCGCAATGGCAGGGATTCGCAGGCAAAGCGGCTGGGTGTGAAGGTCTTTGACGGGACCTTCGTCACCGCCGGGACCATCCTGGTGCGGCAGCGCGGCACCATGTTTCATCCCGGGGACCGCGTCGGGCGGGGCGGGGACGACACGCTCTTCGCACTGGCGGACGGTCGCGTCAAGTTCGGCACCCGCCGGGGCCGCAAGCTGGTCGACGTTCTCGTCGAGGCGTAACCGGGGGCGAGGAGCGGCCGGCCCGCCGATCAGAGCGGAGGCCGACAGAGCTCCCGATACCCTTCTCAGCCAGTGTCGGAGTTTGTCGATCAGGCGCAGTTGCATGTGAAAGGCGGCGACGGCGGTGCCGGCGCGATCTCTTTTCGTCGGGAAGCACACGTGGCGAGAGGCGGCCCCGATGGGGGGGACGGGGGAAAGGGAGGAGACGTGTGGCTCGTCGCCGACCGGAACACCGCCTCGCTGGCGGGGTTTCGAGACCACCCGTTTCGGCGAGCCGTCAACGGTGCCCATGGGTCGGGCAAGGGGCGCCACGGCCGAGCCGGCGCTGATCTGGAGGTTGCCGTTCCGATCGGGGCGATTGTCCGCAGCCTCGATGGGGCGGGCCTGGCCGACCTGACCGGGGAGGGGACTCGCTGGTTGGCGGCTCAGGGCGGGCAAGGCGGCCGCGGCAACGCTCGCTTTCTTTCCAACCGACGACGGGCTCCCGCCTTCGCGGAGCAGGGGGAGGTCGGTGAGGAGCGGTGGCTCAACATGGAGCTCAAGCTGATGGCGGACGTCGCGATCGTGGGCTTCCCCAACGCGGGAAAGTCGACGCTCATCTCGCGGGTATCGGCGGCCAAGCCGAAGATTGCCGACTATCCGTTCACCACGCTCACGCCTCACCTCGGGGTCGTCCGCTTCGAAGAGCATGAGTTCGTGATGGCAGACATCCCCGGCCTGATCGAGGGGGCGAGCGAGGGCCGGGGTTTGGGCCATCAGTTCCTTCGCCACGTCGAACGCGCCCGCGTCCTGCTGGTACTGGTAGATCTCGCGCCCGCCGACGGCCGTCCGCCCGGATGGCAAGAGGACGTTTTGATTGAGGAGCTGCGCCGCCATGAACCGGCATTGGCGGAGCGGCCCCGTGTCGTGGTGGGGTCCAAGGCCGATCTCTCGCCTGCGTCGCCGTCCTGGACCGGACGCCGGATCTCGGCGGTGACGGGAGAAGGATTGCGACCGCTGCTCGGCGAGCTGGCCACCATGGTCGCGGCCGCGCGCGCTTCAATGCCGGCGCAAGGGGCCTTCGTCGTCCATCGGCCGGCGAGCCACGGTGTCGTGATCGAGCGCGATGACGACGGTGCTTTTGTTGTCAAAGGACGTTCGGCCCAGAGAGCCGTGGCGTTGTCCGATCTCACCAACGCCGATGCGCTCGCGTACGCCCAGCAGCGGCTGCGCCGGCTGGGCGTCAATCGGGCCCTGGCCCGGGCGGGAGCACGGGAGGGCGACGTCGTGCGGATCGCTGGATTCGCGTTCGAGTACGAACCTGACGAGTGACGGCGCCCATGATCATCGTTGTCAAGGTAGGGACGTCGTCGATCACCGACGAGCTGGGCATTGTGTCGGTCCCGGCTATCGAAAGATTGTGCCGCGATGTCGCCCGGTTGCGAACACGAGGCGACCGGGTGGTGATCGTGTCGAGCGGTGCAATCGCAGCCGGACTCCCGGTGCTCGGCATGGCCGACGGCCCGGGTGGCGCCGCTCCGGCCCCGGGGGGCGCCGGGTTTCGGGGCGTGGACCTGGCCACGCTGCAGGCGGTGTCTGCGGTTGGTCAGAGCCGGTTGCTGCGGGTGTACGACGATGTCCTGTCAGGCCACGGTCTGGTCGGCGGGCAGGTCCTGCTCGCCCCCCTCGACTTCGTGCACCGAAAGCAGTACCTGCATGCCCGCCAGACGCTGACGCGGCTGCTCGAGCTCGGCGTCGTGCCCGTGGTCAACGAGAACGACGCCATCGCCGACGACGAGATTCGCTTCGGGGACAACGACCGGCTGGCCGGACTGGTCGCGCACCTGGTTCGAGCCGATCTGCTGGTGCTGCTGACCGACACAACAGGGCTGTTGACGGCCGACCCCCGGAGCGGTGAGCAGGCGTCGCTCATCGAGGAGATCGTGGAAGTGGATCATTCCCTGGAAGCGGTAGCCGGCGGGGCGGGCACGCTTCGAGGAAGCGGAGGCATGGCGTCCAAGCTGGCGGCCGCCAAGATGGCGGCCTGGTCGGGTGTCCGCGCCGTTATCGCCAGCGCCGGCCGGCCCGGCGTTGTCGTCGACGCCGCGGACGACCTGCCCGGCGTGGGCACGGTGGTACGGCCGCGGGAGCCTCGCCTGCCGGCGAGGAAGTTGTGGATTGCCTTCGCGGTCGGGGCGGGCGGGACAGTCATCGTCGACGACGGTGCTCGCACCGCGCTGATCGAGCGCCAGACGTCACTCTTGCCCGCCGGCGTGGTCAATGTCGAGGGCACCTTCGACGTTGACGACGCGGTGGAGATTGCCGGTTTGGACGGACGGGTGTTCGCCAAAGGACTGGTGCGTCATCCGGCCGGCCGAATCAAAGAGTGGGCCGGCCAGCGATCGGCCAGCTTGCCACCGGACGTCCCCCATGAGGTGGTGCACCGTGATGACCTGGTGATGCTGCCCTGAGCCCGACCCTCGAGGCCCTTCCGGCCAAGCCCGACCGGCCCGACCGGGCCCGAAATTCAGGCTACGTGGCGCCTCGGGGCGTCTCCGTTTCAGCCGGTGCGTCGACAGGGGACTGGGCGGAAGATGGCACCGCGTCGCCACCCGTCTCGCCGGCCGCGGGAACGGCCTGCTGCGTGGGCCCGGGTAGCTCCGCCTGGGGTCCTGCGGTCAACCCCAGCTGACTGCGTAGCTCCGACAACCGGGACTGCGCCTCGGTGTTGAGTGCGGCCTGCTCGACTTCGAGCATGCGTGACTCGACCGTCTGGCCTTGCAATTCAGACTGTCCGATCGCCCGCGCATAGCGCTGCTCGATCTTGTCTCTCACCTGGTCGAACGTCGGCACGTCCTGGCCGACCGTCTCGGAGAGCGTCGCCATTGCCTTGTTCATCTGCTCCTGCATCTTGGCCTGGTCGAGCTGGCTCAGGAGCTTCTGCCGATCGGCCAGCTTCTTCTGGAGGGCAGCCGAGTTTTGCTGGACCGCCGACTTGGCCTGGTCGGCCGCCTGAGTCGTCTGCAGGTGCATCGTCTTCAGGTCATCGACCTGCTTTTCGACCGAGATGAGGCGGTTGGCGAACCCTTCAGCGGCCTGGTTGTACTCCGTCGCCTTGGCGGTGTCGCCTCTGCGCTGGGCGTCGTCGGCCATCAGGAGGGCCTGCTTGGTCGACGAGTTGACCCGCTCCAGCTCCTCCATGGATCGGTTGAGGCGCATCTCGGTCTGCTTCTGGTTGGCGATCACGTTGGCGGCTTGCTCGGTCAGCCGGCGGTGCTGGTCCTGGGCTTCGCCGATCGCCTGCTCGAGCTGGATCTTCGGATCCGCCACTTCCTCGAACTTGCCGGTGACGGCAGCAGTCATGTAGCGCCACACTCGCTTGAAGAACTTGAACATGGACGCGATGCTACGACCAACCTCAAACTGTCACAGCCCGGCCGCAGGATGACGAACATGCGTTCGCCCTCACGGGCCGGTCCCCTCCTCCGGGCCAGCCGCCGCCCCCGGCCCACCAGCCTCGCGCCCCGGACCAACCTCGCCAGCCGGACCAGCGCCGGCACCAGGCGTCCCCTGAGTTTCCTCCATGGCCCGGCGGAGGGTCTCGATGTCGCCCACCACGCTGTCGATCCGGCCGGCCAGCTGGTCGGCCGTGCTGGCGTCCCCCGCTTCCAGCGACAGCTCGATGGCCGAGGCCACCGCCTCGTTGAGCTGGGCGGAAAGGACGCGTAACCGATCAGCGGCTCGTTGCCGCGTCGCCTCGATGCGAACGATCGATTGCAGCCGGGTCGCCAGCGCCGCCTCGGTCTGGTCGAGCGACTCGGCCCGGGAGGATCCCTCGCCGAGCTTGCCCCGCTCCTCCTGCGTCTGGCGCAGCTGCCGGCTGGTGGCGTCGCGATCGAGCGTCGCAAGTGACAAATCCAGACCCGCTCCCATGCGGGCGACTCGCCAGCACTCCTGCACACCGTCGTCAATGCGGGTGGCGGCTTCCCGGAGCCGATCCTGCAACGGTCCCGGCTGGGTCTGCCCTACCGTCTGGTCGAACCGCGTCCGGGCGGTCAAGGACTGCCGGACATACTGGCGCCAGGGTTCGGGCACGGCGAAGGGGTCGATGGGTGAAGGCCGAAGGGCCTTCCGACGGCGGCTTCCCGCCCGGGTGGCACCCACCGCCACCCGGATGCCCCACAGCCCCGCACCGACGACGACGGCTGCCACCGCCGGCAGGCCGATGAGGAGGCTGCCCCCCACGCCCACTCCGGCCAGCACGATGGCCGAAGGCGAGATGGCGCTTTTCGTCGCCGCGCTGGCGGCCGCGGCAGCGGGCGTGGGAGAGGGCGAGGGCTCGATCACGTCGATCCTGTCGATCCCGTGGCGGGCGGGCCGGGGTCGCCGATGTCGTCCGGGTTAAGGGTGCACAGATCCGACTCCGTGGGATTGGTCACGTCGACGATGCGGCTCGCCTGGCGACCCATGGCGGCTTCGAACAGGTTGCGGGCCAGGCGCCCGTTGCCAAAGCCCTTGCCGCGGGGCTCGCCGTCGAACACGGCGCGCACTCGATCACGAGCTTCGGGCGTCAGGACATAGGAGTTGTCCTTGCACAGCGTGTCGAAGATCCCCACCAGCTCGTCTGTCGTGTAGTCGGGAAAGTGAATGGTGCGGGGGAACCTCGAGCGGAGCCCGGGGTTGGCATCCAGGAAGTCGGCCATCTCGACCGGATAGCCGGCCACGATGACGACCACTGCGTTGCGCTGGTCTTCGATGAGCTTGACGAGGGTGTCGATTGCTTCCTCTCCAAAATCCCCTTCGGCCAGGGCGTAGGCCTCGTCGATGAGGAGCAGTCCTCCCGAAGCCGACTGGAACACGGCCGTCGTCTTGAGCGCGGTCTGGCCGACATACCCCGCCACCAGGCCGGCCCGATCGGTCTCGACCAGCTGCCCTTTCTCCAGCACCCCGAGGGTGCGATAGATCTGCGCGACCAGGCGGGCCACGGTGGTCTTTCCCGTACCCGGGTTGCCGGTGAAGACGAGGTGGTGACTCGTCTCGGGGACCGGAAGGTGACGCTCTCTTCGCAGCTGCCCGACCCGGATCAGGTTGGTGACCAGGCGAACCTGGGCCTTGACTTCGGCCAGGCCGATCATGCCGTCGAGCTCGGCGAGGAGCTGCTCGATGGGGGCAGCCGGGGGGAGGGGTGGTGTCACGGGCACGCTCGGTGCATCAGGCGACTCCCGGCCGGTGAGCGGGGTTCGCCCTGTCCAGGGGTTTCGCAGTCCGGCCACTTCCATCGCCCGCAGGAGCGTGGTGCGAAACTGCTCGAGCGCCTGCAGCTCTTCGTCCGTCGTGATCGTGTCGAGGGCACAGGCGGCGTGGGCAATGTGCATGGCGTTGTCGTAGTAGCGCCAGGCGAGACGGGTGTCGCCCTTTCGGTCGGCGTCGATCAGGAGCGCGAAAAGCGCCGACGGGGTGGCGATCCAGTCGTGCTTGCCGCTCACGAGGTTGCTGCCCCGCAACTGCGAGGGCCGGAGTTTGCCCAGGGCGT
>JBPYFF010000082.1:0-2022 GCA_051984455.1 Acidimicrobiales bacterium
CTTTGGCCCACTCGTCGATGGGAGCGTTCGCCTTCGCCACACCCCGCGGCCAGAGTCGGTCCACCAGCAAGTGGTGGCCGCCCTCGCTCTCCGCTTTGTCATAAATGCGCCGGATGTCGACGTTCCGCGGGCGGTTCACTCCCTTCTTCCCCGTCGGCCTCGATCTCAACGGTTTCGCTCCGCCCGCAACACGGCGTCGTGAACCGTTGTTTCCACGCCATCGGGTGTCGTTGCCGGCCGTGGGCGGGCGTCGTGGACCACTACGGTCCAGTCGTCGTCGAGGAGCGCCGCGACGTCGTCAGCGGTGTAGAACACCTCCCGCATCGGCGGCCGGCGAACACCGGTGCCCATGTCGGACGGGTGGTGACCGACCACCAGGAGGGTTCCGCCGGGGCGTACCGCTCGGACGAGGGACGAGAACAGCTCGACCCGCGGCTGCGGGGGTAGCTGCATGAACTGGCAGGAGACCAGGTCAAACGATTGTGGTTCGGGCGGCCGGGCGAGCAGGTCGGCCTGGCGCCACTCGACTCGGCTGGAGGCGGTGCCAGCCGTCGCGTGGGCGTGTTGAGCCGCTCTTGCCAGCGCGACGTCGGAAATGTCGACGGCAACGACGTACCAACCCCGGCCTGCGAGCCAGATGGCGTCGGCCCCCTCGCCACACCCGACGTCCAGTGCCCGGCCGGGCGGGAGGTCGGCGATCTCGCGAACCAGTTGCGGGTTCGGATTTCCGCTCCAGATCCGCTGTGACGACCGGTAGCGATCGTTCCAGAACCCCGCGTCGAGCGTCGGGAGGGCGTCATGATCATGCCCGTTCATCCCACCAGTATCGCCTGCTCGATCATCTAGCCTTCGGTTCCATGATGGAGCCGCACGAGTCTGGCCTTGGGGCCTCCCGCTGACATGGAAATCGACGTCGCCGACGTTGACGAGGTGCTCACGACCACCCGGGCGGTGCGCCGGCGGCTGGATCTCCGACGCCCGGTGGACAACCAGATCCTCCTTGACTGCATCGACGTTGCCGAACAAGCACCCACGGGCGGCAACCTCGGTAGCCGGCGCTGGATGATCGTGCGCGACCAGGGTGTCAAGGACGAGCTGGGTGAGCTGTACCGGCAGGCCGCGCTGTCCCTTCTTTCGGCCGCGGCCAAGCGGCTACAAGGGAGTGGCGACCCAAACGAAAAGTTGCTGAGCTCGGCCGCCTACCTGGCCGAGCACCTGGCCGAAGTGCCGGCCATCGTCATCCCGACCATCATTGGCCGCTATGACGGCAGCGGACGGCCGGGCCTGTTCGACTCGGTCATCCAGGCGGCGTGGAGCTTCTGCCTCGCCCTGCGCGCCCGCGGGCTGGGCACTGCCTGGGTCACGGCCGCGCTGCAAGATACCGACAGGGTCAAGGAAATCCTGGCTATCCCGGAGCATATGACCGAGATCGCGTTGTTTCCTGTGGCGTGGACCAGGGGCGTGGAGTTTCGACGCGCTCCCCGCCACCCGGCCCGAGCGATCACGTACTTCGATCGCTTCGGCACGACCTTTGAGCAGGGTCCAGGCGAGCAACTGAGCTTCGAGGACGGTCCCGGAGTGATCACAGAGACTGACATCGAGGCTCCGCCGCCGATGGTGTGGGGCCTGGTGACAGACATCAATCTGCCGGGTCGTTTTTCCACTGAGTTCCTGGGAGCCGACTGGGCCAGCGACGCCCGGGGCATTGGCGCCGTGTTTTACGGCCGCAACCAGCACCCTGCCCTCGGCGAATGGAGTGTGCCCTGCTTCGTCGACGCACGTGACGAGCCTCGTGCCTTCGGATGGCGCACCTCCGACCCGGACAATCCCGGCGCCCGTTGGCGCTTCGACCTCGAGGCGCGCGGCCGTGGCACGCGGCTGCGGTTCTCTTACCGAATCGGTCCAGGGCCGTCCGGCACATCGGTGGCAATCGCCAACAATCCCGGTAAGGAGTCACGCGTCTTGCGCCGGCGCCTCGACGAGGTGCAGACGAATATGCAGCGCACCGTCGCGGGCATCAAG
>JBPYFF010000083.1:0-10275 GCA_051984455.1 Acidimicrobiales bacterium
CTGGTGGTGCGCGACACGATCCGGGAGACAGGCCTCGCCAGCCCCTCCCTGTTCGCCTCCAGGTTCCACCACCGGACAGCCGAGCAGGTCGAGCCGTGGTACCGGCTGACCCTGGCGGGGACCCGTAACCGACTGGCCGAGGTCAACGCCGGCATTTTCGGTACGACCCAGCAGCCAGGCAACGACGATTACCGGCTAGTCAAGGCCTTGCAAGCCGGTGCACCCCTCGATCCCGACTGCCTCCGCGCCGCGCTCGACATTCGCTCCGTCCTGAAGCTGCCAGAAGAGATCTTCCGGTCAGATCCGGCCCTGGCGGACAGAGCCGCCAACCTGGCAACCACAGCCGACGACATCGCGGCCCCGGGGCCAAGCCGGAAGCAACTGGTGGCGATGGCGAACGCGTAGCTGTCGGGCCGAATTCGGGAGGCGATCGAAGGTGAATACGGACTCTGGGGCACGCCGATTCTCCGATCCCGCCGCCGCTCAAGAAACCCTTCTGCTACAAGGACTTCTAAGTGGGCCGTAGAGGACTCGAACCTCTGACCCCTTGCGCGTCATGCAAGTGCGCTACCAGCTGCGCCAACGGCCCTGACCTGCGAAAACACTAGTTCAATCGCAGTCCCGCCGGCGCGTCCTCTTCATCTCTACCTGAGAGTTCTCACAGATGCAGCAGAGATTCATCGGAATGCCTCATACGAATGGTCCGATCGACGTAGGTTCTAGGGTTGTGCCGGTGCCTCGGAACCCCAAGCTGACGCTGAGGCTGAAGCAGCGCGTCGTCGAGGACTACCAGGCTGGGTTGACCGTCTCCAAGATCGGTGAACGCCACAAGGTGTCGCGAGCAACCGTGTATTGGATTCTGAAGCAGCAGGACATCAAGCCGAACCGTCATGCGGGAGCCACCGCAGCCGAGCCTGCGAGCGCAGACCTGACCGCACGCCTGGAACGGCTCGAGCGCTCGACCGAGAACTTGAACCGCGAGTTCGGTCGGTTGCAGGGCACGGTCGACGAACTGCGACAAAGGCTCGAGACGAGTATCAACGTCAGGCTTGAGATGCAACGGGAAACGGCGGCGATGCAGGAACGCATGACGATGCTGCAGCAGCGCGGCGACAACGCCCAGTGGCTCATAGCCGAACTGGTCACCCAGACAAGCGACGTCCCCGTCAATCGCCTGGCCGAGCGCTTTCGTGATGTGATCCGCGAGGCGGGCAGGAGGGCCATCTTTAACCGCTCTGCGTAGTCGGAACGGCGCCCGGGCAGGCAGCGTCGTGGATCAGGGCCTTGAGAGCGCTGTCTCGCGCCGATTTCAGCCACGGAGGACCCCCCCGAGGCCCCCGCAGGGGGGAGCCGAACGGACGCCCCCAGGGGCCCTCCCGGACGGATTGCCCCGCCCGTCTTGTGACTGTAGGAAGACAGTCATGAATCTGTCAACGTGTGGACGTGTGATGCCGCAGACTTGTCTGTTTGGGCACTCCCTCAACGGCGCTCATGTTCGTTCTGCTCGATGGATCGCAATACGCCGAGCTTGGCGTCCAACCGGGTAGCCTGCCGCCGTGGCGGGACAGGGCAGCCCGGAGTTCGTGGAGCTTTTCGAGACCGCGGCCCGGGCGATCCACGGCGAGCGCGATCGTGACCGGATGGTTGGCTGGGCCGTGAGCGCCCTTGCCGGCGCGGCCAACGCCAACATTGCCGGCCTGGCCCTGGACGCCTCCCCGGATCCACCGCTGTGGGTCGTCGCGAGGGAGAGCGCCCGGGACCTCGCCGTCATTGGTGACCCCCGCACGTTCCCGGAACTGGCTGCTGGCCTCCGGGGGGAAACGGGCCGGGTTCCGCCGAAGACACAGCTGCGCCGCCTGCTCGGCGTGACGGCACTTCACGTCGCGCCCATACCCCGCGTCGATACCGGAGTTCACGGCGTCGCTTTGCTCGGTTGGTTCGAGGGCGACGGACTGCCGGAGAACCGGCTCGGCACGGTCGAGGCCCTCATCGCCCATCTTGGCGTCGCCCTGGACAACCTCGACACCCTCGCCGATCGCGAGGCTCTCCAGCGAGGGGTTGTTCACAAACTACAGGAGGCGGTGAGGCCGCCGACCCCGACGGTTCCACACACCGAACTCGGTGTGTACTACCTGGCCGCCGACCAGCGGGCATCGACCGGCGGAGATCTCTACGACTGGGTCGTGCTTCCCGACGGTGACCTGCATCTCGCCGTGGTGGATGTGATGGGAAAAGGGGTGACCGCCACCAAGGACGCGGTTGCGGTGACCCACGCCCTGCGACTGTTGATCCTGGACGGGTGCCCGCTCGACCGGGTCATCGCTCGGGCAGACGCGTTGGTCACCGCCCAAAACCCCGACCTGGTCGCAACCTTGATCGTCGGTCGATACGACCCTCGCACCGGCCTCCTCTCTCTTGCCGGCGGTGGGCATCCTCCCGCCCTCCTGCTTGCGGGCGGCAAGGTGCACCAGGTGGAAGCCGGTGGCGTTCCTATTGGGTTCCCGGGAGCTGGCTCCAGTCAGCAGGTGTCGCTGACGCTCCAGCGATCCGACACCGTGATCTTCTACACCGACGGCCTCATCGAGACGACCAAGGACGTCATCAAGGGCCTCGAGTCACTCTCCCGCCATGCCGGCGACACCGCGAGGTATCCGGCGGGGTCGCTGGCCCGTGCCCTCGTCGAACGGACGCTCGAGGGAGCGGTCCGGCGGGACGACTCGCTTGCGCTTGTCCTGCGCCGTCGGACCCCGCCTCCCGACAGCAGCCACCTGCCGCTCGCCCCGTTCGAGTATCGGTTCTCGCCGAACATGGCCGCCGTGCCGCTCGCCCGCCACTTCTTGCACGACTGGCTGGTGCGCGTTCCTGTCGAGACGGCCGAGGCAGCCGACCTCCTTCTCGTCGCGACCGAACTGGCGGCCAACGCGGTGCATCACGCCAGCGCGCAGCCCGGCAGCATCCTCATGAGAGCTTCCGTAGCCGGTCCAGATATCGTCGTCGAGGTCGAGGACGACGGCGGTCATCCCGTCACCCTTCCGGATCCGACCGGTGATCTCCCAGAGCCCCTCGCGGAACGGGGCCGGGGACTGTTTCTCGTCCGCGAGCTGGCGGATGAACTTGACAGCGAGGTCATCGCAGGGCACACACGAGTTCGCGCCATCCGCCGAGCGGTGGTGGCTGACACCTCTCGACCCAGGCGCTGACGCGAAGATGCGGGGAAGCCGTTCAACGGCTCCCCCGCATCTCGGGGCTCCCGGGGGGCGGGACCCCACTATTCTCCACAAAAATCAGCCACCAGAAAACCCCCTTTGCGTACTTTTCTTGCTTCCTAGAGCGTTCAAAATGCCACAAAACGGGCTATTTACCCCTGATGCGGTTATTCGCCGCGTTGATGGCGAACTCGTCCTGCTGCTCGGCGGCGGCCGCGCCCTCCTGCTACAACTGGCGCACCCGCTGGTCGCCCGGGGCGTGGCCGAGCACAGCGACTTCCAGACCGACCCCCTTGGCCGGCTGCAGAAGACCCTGGCGGCGACGCATGCGGTCGTCTTCGGGACGGGCGAGCAAGCGGAGCACGCCCGCGCCCACGTCGCGGCCGTGCACGCGCCGGTGAAGGGCCGGGGCTACCGGGCCAGCGATCCCGCCTTGCTTCTCTGGGTCCACGCCACCCTGGTCGACACTGCCCTCCGGGTGCACCGCCGCTTTCTCCGACCCCTCGCACCAACCGAGGCGGAGCGCTACTACCAGGAGTCCGCCGCGGTGGCAGAGGTGTTCGGACTCCCGCGTGCCGAGCAGCCGGCCGACCTGGCCGCGTTCCGCACCTACTTCCGGCGGATGGTGACGGACCTGTCGGGCGGCATGAACGACCAGTCGCTCCGGCTCGCCCACCATGTCCTCTATCCCCGCCTGCCCCTGCTGGTCGCGCCGGTGACGGCCGGCTTCCGGGAGCTGACCATCGGCCTGCTGCCGCCGCCGCTTCGCCGGGCCTACCGGCTCCGATGGGACCCGGCCCGCCAGCTGGCCCTCAACGCCACCGCCCTGGCCACGCGAGCAACCCTCCCCTGGGTCCCACCCACGCTGCGCCGGGCGCCTGACCGCGCCGTCTGGCCCCTCGCCTCCTGACCGCCTGACCGGCCGGTCCTTGAGTCGCGCTTACGCTCGGCGGCCATGTTCGCGTACGTCAACGGCGCCATGGTCGACGAGACATCGGCGGCAGTGGCCATCTTCGACCACGGAGTGACAGTCGGTGACGGCGTCTTCGAGACCATCGCCGTCCGCCACGGCACCGCCTATTCGGTCACCCGGCACCTGGCCCGGCTGGCCCGGTCGGCGGCAGGATTGGGACTCCCCCGGCCCGACCTGGACGAGCTGCACCGGGCCGTCGGCATGACCATTGCCGCCAACCCCGGCATTGGTCACGGGGCACTGCGGGTCACGTACACCTCGGGAACGGGGACCGTTGGATCGGCTCGAGGCGGCACCGGCACAACCAGCGTCGTGGCGGCGCGTGAGCTGCCGCCGTATTCCCCCGTCGGCGACGTGATCACTGTGCCCTGGCCCCGTAATGAACGCGGCGCGCTGGCCGGGCTGAAGACCACCTCGTACGCCGAGAACGTGATGGCGATCACCGAGGCACACCACCGGGGCGCGACCGAGGCCATCTTCGCCAACACGGCCGGCGACCTGTGCGAGGGCAGTGGAAGCAATGTTTTTCTCATCATCGACGGCCGGCTGGTCACCCCACCGCTGTCGGCCGGCTGCCTGGCCGGGATCACCCGGGCCCTTCTGATCGAACGCTGTGGCCTGATTGTCGATGAGCGAGATGTCCCGATCAGCGCACTGGCCGATGCCGAGGAAGCGTTCCTCACATCGGCGGTGAGGGATGTCCACCCGATTCGAGCCGTCGACGACAAAGCCCTGCCGAACTGCCCCGGACCGCTGACCAAAGCCGCGGCCGACGCCTACGCCGCCCTGCTCGCCGCCGACCCCGACCCGGCTTAGCGTCGTACGCTCATCGGCGTGATGTTCCCGGCCGCTCTGCTGGCCTACATCCCGAGCCCGTCCTCCAACGGGTTCAAGATCGGTCCGCTCAACCTTCGGGCCTACGGACTGTTCATCGCCCTCGGAGTGCTCGCCGCAATCTGGTTGACGGACCGGCGGTGGCGGGCACGGGGAGGCGATCCGGGCGTGATCTCCTCCATCGCGTTCTGGGCCGTACCGGGCGGTCTGATAGGGGCCCGGCTGTACCACGTCGCCACCGACTACGAGCTCTACACCCATCATCCGCTCAACGCCTTCAAGATCTGGGCCGGTGGCCTCGGCATCTGGGGAGCGGTCGCCGGCGGAGTGGTGGGCGGGGCGATCTACGTTCGGCGGCATCACCTGGATCTCGCCGCCCTTCTCGACTGCGTGGCCCCGGCGCTACCCCTGGCCCAGGCGATCGGCCGGTGGGGAAACTATTTCAATCAGGAGTTGTTCGGGCGGCCAAGCGGCCTGCCGTGGGCACTCAGGATCGATCCCGGCCACCGGCCGGCCGCCTACGCCAACGTCGCCACCTTCCACCCCACCTTCCTGTACGAGTCATTGTGGGACCTGGCGGTCGTCCTGTTTGTGTTGTGGGCGGAAAAGCACATCCGGCTCCGCAAGGGCTACCTCTTCGCGGTCTACGTTGCGGCCTACACCCTTGGCCGGTTCTGGATCGAATACCTCCGCATCGACTTCGCCCACAAGTTCCTCGGGCTCCGGCTGAACGACTGGGTCAGCATCGCCATCTTCGTGGCCGCGACGATCCTGCTGGTGACTCGCGGCCGACCGGATAAACGGCCCCGTGACCAGCCGGATGAACCGGACGAGACCGGCGCCACCGATGAGCTCGAGCCATCCGCGAGCGCTCCGCCTGACGCCAACGACGGCGAAGAGACTCCTGATCGGCCGGAGTTAGCCGCTCGCGGCGTGGCCGAGGGCGGTGATGAGATCGTCCCTGGCCCGGGCGACCCGTGAGCGGATGGTCCCGACCGCGACTTCACAGACCCCGGCCGCTTCCGTGTAAGACAGCCCCAGCACCTGGGTCAGGACAAACGCCGCTCGCCGGTCGGACTCGAGGTGATCGACCGCCGCCCGCACGACCACCCCTTCGGCCGGGTCAGACTCGAAAGGCATGGCCCGGATGCGATCCCGAACCCCCTGACGGCGGTGGGCGGTGCGGATGCTGTCGGCGACGGTGTGACGAGCGATGGCCAGCAGCCAGGTACGGCCGCTGGCGTCGCCCCGAAAGCCTGGCAATGCCCTGAGCATCCGGACGTAGGTTTCCTGGGTCAAATCGTCCGCCGCGGCCCGATCGCCCAGGTGGGCGCAGAACCGCCACACGTCGACTTGGGTCGCCCGGATCAGTGCATGGAGCGCGGCGCGATCTCCGCTGGCAGCCGCCAGTGCCAGACCCGTCGTCTCGTCCACCAGGCCGAGGGTAACCGACAAGCCGCCTTGTCTCTCAGCGCGCCCCGGCGCGAGGCTTGACCATGCACGATCTGGTGATTCGCGGTGGCACGGTGGTCGATGGCACCGGGCAGGCGCCGCGGCAGGCGGATGTGGTGATCGACGGCGACCGGGTGACTGCCGTCGGCATCGACCCGGACGGCGACGCCCGGGAAGTCATCGACGCGACCGGCCGGATCGTGACGCCGGGCTTCGTCGACGTCCACACTCACTACGACGGCCAGATCACATGGGACCCGCTCCTCACTCCTTCCTGCTGGCACGGTGTCACCACAGTCGTCATGGGCAACTGCGGCGTCGGGTTTGCCCCCGCCCGGGCCGATCGCCGGGATTGGCTCATCGGGCTGATGGAGGGGGTCGAGGACATCCCAGGCTCGGCCCTCTCGGCCGGAATCCGCTGGAGATGGGAGTCGTTCCCGGAGTTTCTCGACGCCCTGGACTGCGTCCCCAAGGCCATTGACATCGGCACCCAGGTACCCCACGGAGCGATCCGTGCCTACGTGATGGCGGATCGAGGTGCCCAAAACGAGCCTGCCACGCGGGACGACATCACGGCCATGGCCCGCCTGGTGGGGGAAGGAATCGAGGCCGGGGCGCTCGGGTTCTCCACGTCCCGAACCATCGCCCACCGGGCCATCGACGGCGAGCCGGTGCCCGGCACCTTCGCCGCCCGCGACGAGCTTTTTGGAATCGGCATGGCCCTGGCCGACGCCGGCGCCGGCGTCTTCGAGCTCGCCCCCGCGGGCGTGATGGGCGAGGACCTCGCCGCCCCCGACCGGGAGATGGCCTGGATGCGGGAGCTCGCCGACCGCACCGGCCGGCCGGTGACCTACGCGCTCCTGCAACACGACATGGCACCCGACGACTGGAAGCGGCTGCTTGATCTGGCGGGTGACGCGGCCACCGACGGCATACCGCTTCGGCCTCAGGTGGCCGGGCGGCCCCTTGGCCTGCTGATCGGCCTGCAGACGTTTCATCCCTTGACCGGGCGTCGTGCCTACCGCGAGCGGGCCCACCTCCCGCTGGACGAACTGGTGGCAGAGTTGCGCCGTCCTGAGGTGCGCGACGCCATTCTCCATGAGCAGGTAGAGCAGAACGGGTACGGCGGCACAGCCTTCATCCAGCTGGGCCTCGATCGCATGTTTCCGCTCGGGAAGCCACCGGATTACGAGCCCGCCTTCGATGACAGCGTCGCGGCTCGGGCCAAGCGGGCGGGTCGAGACGAGTGGGAGTTCTTCTACGACCTCCTGTTGCAGAGGGATGGTCGCGAGCTGCTCATGCGACCGTTGCTCGGTTACTCCGACTTCAGCCACGAGCCGATCCGTCAGATGTTGCTTCATCCCGCCAGCGCGCTCGGTCTCGGCGACGGTGGCGCCCATGTCGGCGCGATCTGCGATGCCAGCACGACGACCTACATGCTCACGCACTGGGTGAGAGACCGCTCCCGCGGACCCCGCCTACCGCTCGAATGGGTGGTCCGAAAGATGACGGCCGACACGGCCACGCTGTACGGGCTCGACGACCGCGGCGTGCTCACGCCCGGTAAGAAGGCCGACGTGAACGTCATCGACCTCGAGCGGCTTGAACTCGATCCGCCCGAGATGGTTCACGATCTTCCCGGTGGGGCCCGCCGCCTCCTGCAGACCGCGTCCGGCTATGACGCGACCATCGTCTCCGGCCAGGCGGTGATGAGGAACGGCACCGACACCGGGGCACGGCCGGGCGCCCTCGTGCGCGGCCACCAATAGCGCCGGCAAGTCGACGCCGTCGCTCGCGCCCTATTCCGCTCGCCACGGGCGGCCGGCGTACTCATCCCGGAGCTTCGTCTTGACGATTTTCCCGGTGGCGGCCCGCGGCATCTCCGATCGCAGCTCCAGCTGTTCGGGCACTTTTTGCACCATCAGGCCGGCGTCCCTGCAGTAGGTCGCCATCTCCTCGAACGTGAGTGGATCGGCGTCGGCTCGGCCGGACAATTGCACGACCGCACAGACTCGTTCTCCCCGTTGCGGGTCGGGCAGCCCGATGACCGCCACGTCCTCGACCTTGGGGTGGGTGTAAAGAAGATCCTCGATCTCCTTGGCGCTGACGTTTTCCCCCTTGCGGACGATGACGTCCTTCAAGCGTCCGGTCAGCGTCACATGACCGTCGGCCCGCATCCGGCCGAGGTCGCCGGTGCGGAAGTAGCCGTCGACGTCGAAGGCTTCGGCGGTGAGAGTGGGGTCGGTGTAGCCGCGAAAGACCATCGGTCCCTTGACCCGAATCTCGCCCTCTTCCTCCGGGCCGGCGAGAGAGCCGTCCAGCTTCACGACGCGCACGTCGGCCCCGACTACCGGTTTGCCATCAGTGTTGGCCAGTTGCTCGTCGGTGTCGTGGGGCGAGCCTGAAGTAATCATGGGGACTTCGGTCATGCCGTAGCCGTGGACGATTCCCCGTCCGCCGATTTCCCGCTTCACCTCGAAATGCAGCTCCGGCGGCTTCGGCGCGCCGCCACCCGACATCAACCGCAAGCTAGGGAGGACCGAGTGCTCGGGATGGGCGCGTTGCTCCGTCAGAAAGGCGATGTAGAACGCCGTGCTCCCGCCGACCATGGTCACCCGGTGGCGCCGCAACAGCGGCAGCACATCCGGGGCAGAAAACGCTTCGACCAGGACAGCCGGAAACCCCAGCACCATCACCGTGACGAGATAGTCCGCTCCCCCGATGTGGGCAAAGGGAAAGGCCACCAGCCCCACGTCCTCAGGGCTCATGTCGAGGGCGTTGGCGAGCCCCCAGCCTCCGGCAATCAGCGATTGGTCGGTGTGGCAGACACCCTTGGGATCGGCCGTGCTGCCCGAGGTGTAGTAGATCCATCGGATAGGTGCTGCCGAATCGGCAGGCAGAGAGGAAAGGCTCGGCGGAGGGGGCAGGGACGACGGATCGCCCTCGGGGAGACCGTCGTCGGCAATGACAACCATCGGTGGCTCGGTCAGGTCCTGGCTCACCCGTGTGGCCAAAGCCGGATAATCAAAGCCGCGCCAGACGCCCGGAATCACGAGAAATCGAGCGTCCGTCTGCCGGATGGCGAAACCGACCTCCCGGTCGCGGTAGAGGTGGATGATCGGGTTCTGGACCGCGCCCAGCCGGCAGAGCGCGGCCGAGAGTACGATCGTGTCGATCCGCGTAGGCAGTTGCCAGGAGACCGCCGTCCCCTCCTTGACGCCGGCGTGGTAAAGGCCGGCGGCCACCCGTTCGGCCCGGTCGCGGAATTCCCCGAAGGTCGCCGTCCGTCCGTCCTCGTCAATCAACATCAGGCCGCCGGGGTCCAATCCTGCCCTGCGGTCGATCAACTCCCACATCGTGGTCGTCGGCGTGGGCACGATCCTCTCGGGCATCGCTTCGGTCATCAGGGAAAACCTATGCGAATTCTCGACCGGACAAACGGCCGGTACCTGGGCCGAAACCCTGGATCAGTCGGGTACGTCAGAGGGCCGCGGCGCGTCCCGCGCTTCCAGCGCCTCAACCCGCGCCTTGAGCTCGCTCTGCCGGGAGCCGACGGTATAGGCCGTACCCTCGGCCAGGTCATGGGCGAGCACCGCGTTGGCGCCGACGTAGCAGCCTCGTCCGACCCGGATGGGACCGACGACCTTGGCCCCGGCCCAGATCTCGGTGTCGTCGCCGATGACGTGCGCGCCGTCCTGGTAGTCAGGATCGAACCACCGCCGTCCGCTTCCGCCGATCGTCACCCCGTGATGAATGGTGACGTTCGATCCGATCACCGCCTCTCGGGCGATCACCAGCCCGCTGGTGTGA
>JBPYFF010000084.1:0-2757 GCA_051984455.1 Acidimicrobiales bacterium
CACCGCCCCAGAGATCGACGACCGCATCGAAGACGCCGGACCGGCAAGCAGCCAGGTAGGCGTGACGACCACCCGAGCACGACCCGATGACGCCGACCTTGCCGCTGGAGGTGGGCGAGGCCCGCAGGAACGCGGCCGCGCCGGCCACGTCGCCGACGACCTGGTCATCAGCCACGCCGCCGTTGGCCCGGACCATGGCCGCCACATCTTCGGGGAGGCCGTGGCCGGCCCGGCAGTAGAGGTCGGGGGCCACGGCGCTGAAGCCGTGGTATGCAAACTTGCGCGTCGCCTCCTTGTACCACTCGTCCCACCCCGGCATGTGGTGCACCAGGACGACCCCCGGATAGGGGCCCCCTCCCGTCGGACGGGCGTAGTAGGCGTGGATCTCGGTGCCGCCGTCGCCGGCAACGGTCACCGTTTCCGCGATCATTCCTTCGTAGGCGTCGGTTCGCGGCATGCGGTCGGTCACCGCCCTCGGGCGGCCGCCTCCTCCAGCGCCCGGCGAACGAGCACCGTTGCGAGATGGCGGCGGTACTCCGGGCTGGCGTTGAGGTCGGACGGCGGATCCAGGCCGTCAGCGGCGTGAGCCGCCGCCTCCGCGGCGGAAGCGCCCCCGGCCACGGCCGACTCGACCGCGGTGGCGCGGATCGGGGTCGACCCCATGTTGACCAGGGCGACGCCCGTTTGGCCGTTGCGGACCGCGGCCACGCCCACGATGGCCCAGTCCTGGGCACGGCGATTGAACTTCTGAAACGACCAACCGGCCTTCCCCACCTTCGGGACGCGGATCTCGGTCAACAGTTCGGTCGGAGACAGCTCGCACTCGAGGAAGCCCCGGAAGAACTCTGTTGCAGGAACGGTCCGTTCCCCGCCCGCTCCCGATGATCCCCGTGCCACGAACGTGCCGCCGAGGGCGAGGACCACGGCGGGAAGGTCCGAAGCGGGGTCGCCATGGGAGATGGATCCCCCGATGGTGCCCCGGTGCCGAACCTGAGGGTCACCGACCTGGCTGGCGGCGTGGGCCAGCAGCGGGACCTCGGCTCGCAGGAGCTCGGACGTCTCGAGGTCGCGGTGACGGGTCAGGGCACCGATCGCGACGTGATCGCCCGCGTCGCGGATATACGAGAGCTCCCGGAGACGGCCGATGTCGATGAGCACCGCGGGCGATGCCAGCCGCAACTTCATCAGCGGCAGCAACGAATGGCCGCCTGCCAGGAGCTTGGCGTCGTCGCCGTACTGCTCCAGGAGCGCGATCGCCTGGTCGGCGGAATCCGCTCGTTGGTAGTCGAACTTGGCCGGAATCATGCGTTCCCCCTCGCAGCAGTGATGGCCTCCCACACCCGTTGCGGGGAGGCCGGCATGGCGATGTCTTTCACACCCAAATAGGAAAGGGCGTCCAGGATTGCGTTCATGACCGCCGGCGTGGCCGCGATCGTGCCGGCCTCCCCGATCCCCTTGACACCCAGCGGGTTGGTCGGGCTCGGTGTGACCGTCCGGTCGGTGACGATGCTCGGGAACTCGGCCGCCGATGGCACCAGGTAGTCGGTCATGGTCGACGTGATCAGGTTGCCGGCCTCGTCATACACCGCCTCCTCGAACAGGGCCTGCGCCGCCCCCTGGACGATGCCTCCGTGGATCTGTCCTTCCACGATCAACGGGTTGACCTGGTTGCCGCAGTCGTCGACCGCGACGTACTTGACCACGTCAACCTTTCCCGTCTCCGTGTCCACCTCGACGACACAGACGTGCGTTCCAAACGGAAAGGTGAAGTTGGGCGGGTCGAAATGGGACGACGCCTCGAGCGTTGGCTCCATTCCGTCCGGAAGGTTGTGGGCGGTGAACGCCTCGAACGCAATGGCGGCCAGCGTCAGGTTCCGGTCCGGTGAACCCCGGACGCTGAACGTCCCTGTCGTGAACTCGATGTCCGCCTCGGCCGCCTCGAGCTGGTGAGCCGCGATGGCGCGAGCCTTGTCGATGACCCTCTCGGTGCCGAGGTAGACGGCGGTACCTGCGACCGCCGCCGATCGGGAGCCGTAGCTGTCCATCCCGTCGGGGGACACCGCGGTATCCGAGTGGAGGACCTCGACATCGTCAGGGCTGACGCCGAGCTGGTCGGCCGCGATCATCGCCCAGGATGTCTCGTGGCCCTGCCCATGGGGAGCGCTGCCCGAGACCACCTGGACCTTCCCGGTGGGAAGGACCCGCACCGTTGCCGCCTCCCAGCCGCCGGCCGCGTAGTTGAGCGAGGCCAGCGCCCGGCTCGGGGCCAGCCCGCACATCTCGATGTAGGAAGACAGGCCGATGCCCAGCAGCCTGGTCTCCCTTGCCTCTCGCCGTCGCTGTTGTTCGCGCCGCAGGTCGTCAATGCCAACGAGGTCAAGCGCTCGCTGCAACGCCGTCGGGTAGTCACCGCTGTCGAACACCAGCCCCCCGACCGAGTTGTACGGGAACTTGTCGGGCCCGACGAAGTTACGACGGCGAATCTCAACCGGATCGACGCCCACCCTGGCCGCCAGGGCATCGATGGCCCGCTCGATCG
This sequence comes from Acidimicrobiales bacterium, assembly GCA_051984455.1. GTDB lineage: Bacteria > Actinomycetota > Acidimicrobiia > Acidimicrobiales > Palsa-688 > JBPYFF01. The sequence goes on from JBPYFF010000084.1 coordinate 2,540, forward strand.
CATAGGTCGACTCCGGCCGGCCCGCACCGCGGTAAGCGTCGGTCGGTGTCTTGGTCGTGAACACGCCGGTGCACCTGAACGAGTAGGCGGGCACGTCGTAGGCGCCCGTGTAGATAAACGCCCCGAGGAGCGGGATGCCGGGCGTCACCAGCTGGAGGTAGGCCCCCATGTCGGCCAGCAGGTCGACCCGGACGGCGGTGATACGGCCTTCGCTGTCG
>JBPYFF010000085.1:0-4217 GCA_051984455.1 Acidimicrobiales bacterium
TCCCGCTTGCCGTCGAGGCCGGCGAGCTCTGCTCTCGAGGACTCGAGGCATTGTCGGGCCCGCTCGTGCGCGGCTTCGTTCGGCCGCGGGGGTTCTGGTGGCACGGAAATGGCCGCGCTCCTGTTGGCGGCGTCGACGACGGTCTCGACCAGCCGCAGGCGGGCTTCTGCCAACTGCAGCCCGTCCGCCTGGGGCGTGATCTCGGCCAGCTTGAGCGCCGCGTGCTTCAGTCCAGACTGCTCGTCCTGCAGTTCCTTGACAGACGCGACCCCGGCGTCCAGCTCCGCCCGTGCCGCTCGTCCCTCGACCACCAGCGATTGGTAGGTCTCCCGGAGCCGGTCGACCGCGGCGAATGCCTCCTCGGCCGCGACGAGGTGCTGTCGCGCCCCGGCTGCGACCGCTTCTCCGTCCGTGGCCCGGGTGGCAGCTGCCGCCGCGACGGCCCGGGCGTCGTCAACCTCGACGCGGAGCTGGTCGAGATCAGGCAGCATCCCCCGGAGGCGTCCGTATTGCTCGCGCGCTTCGCGCGACTCCTTGCGGGCCGCATCCCGCGCCGCATCGAGGGGAGTGATTCCGAGCAACTGGAGCACCAAGCGCCGCCGCTCCGCCGGACTCTGATCGGAGAACGCGGCCAGTTGCTTCTGTTCGGCGAACACCGAAGCCCGGAACGAGATGTCGTCCATGCCGAGGACCTGGTGCAGGTACCGGCTGGTGTCGCGGACGCCTTCGGCGATGACCAGCCCGTCGCAGTGAACCTCGGCTCTGGTCGACGCGCTTGCGCCCGACAGCGTGCGCCGGGTCAAGTACAGATGGCCTTCGTGCTCGAACTCGACTTCGACCACACAGTCGCCGCCCACGCCCGACGTACGAATGTCCTCGTTGGCGGTCTTGGCCTTGCCCCACAAGGCCCACCGGATGGACTCGAGCAGGGTCGTCTTCCCGGCGCCGTTGGGGCCGTAGATGCCGATGAGCCCCGGTGGCACGTCGATCTCAAGTGGGTCTTCGTAGACACGAAAGTTGCGCAGATACAGACGGGTCAAGCGCATGACGTCCCCACGCTTACCCGGCCGACTCGACAGCTCTTTCGATGTACTCGACGCCCAGACGCCGGATGCGGTCACGGTCGAGACCGGTCAGGTCCTGGTCATCGAGGTAACGCTCCCACCTGGCAGCCATCGCTTCGATCTCCGGCAGTTCGACCGTCTGCGCGGCATCCGCAAACTGAGGTTCGAGTTTGAGGTACAGCGCCGCCTGACCGGCCTCCCTCACGGCATCGAGGTCCAGTAATCGATAGGCCTCGGGGTCGACACCCTCCAGATACAGACGGGCGACCGCTCCCTCGAGGACGCCCGACGCTCGCGTGAGCACCTGGGCCTGGAGGTCAGCCGGACCGAGGCCGTAGGCGAAGACCGGATCGAGAGTGACGAGCGGACGCTGCCCGGCCAGGGGAACATGGCGGCACTCGCCGGTGTCGGTGTCCAGGACCACGATGCCCTTGCTCTTGTCCGGGTCGTCGGCGAACGAGAAGGTGTCGGTCGAGCCGGCGTACCAGATGCCCTCGGCGACCCGGGTGTGAAAGTGATAGTGGCCGAGCAAGACGAAGTCCGAACGCAGCTTGCCGGCGTCGATCTCGATCTCGTTGATGTCTGCGTAGCGGGGCTGGACCTGGACGATACGGGGATGCGTCAAGAGCAGGTTGGAGCGGTCCAGGGCCCGGCTCCTGTCGGCGGCGGCAAGCGCCTCCAGCGTGGCGTCGACGGTCAGCATCTGCGGGACGGCGTGAACGACCAGGCCCTCCAGTTCAAACCGCTCATACGCCAGCCGGTGGGCGAAGCACATCTCGGGAAACCCGTCGGCGAGGGCCGAGTAGGGGCTGCCGGTGCCTGGCAGCCGGGGGGTGTCGTGGTTGCCGCTGATGATCACGGCCCCTACCCCGTGGTCGCGGATGCGGGCCAGGGACCGCTGGGCCAGGCGGTAGGAACGATACGTCGGCCGAGGATGGTCGAAGACGTCGCCCAGCCACACGACCAGGTCCGGTTGCTGGGCCAGGGCCAGCTCCACCGCCGCCTCGAACGACCGCTCGAAATCCCACTCGCGCTGGTTGACCCCGCCGTCGGTTGTGAAGGGGTAGTACGACCTCCCGAGGTGAGCGTCTCCCAGGGCAGCAACTCTCATTGACCTCAGCTTCTCAGGCGGGTGTGACAATCACAAGCATGTAACTTGGTTTGCGCCGTGGCACGAAAAGCCGTCCCGCATCCCGATGCCGGGGCTTCGGCGACCGTCGCATACCGCCGGGCCCGCCGAGCAGCGCGGGGCCAGTGGCTGGCGAGCCGAACCCTGGCCGTGACCGCGGCGGGGCTGCTCACCGGCGCGCTCTGGCAGGGGAAGCCCTGGCTTGCCGCTTCAGCCGCCGCCGCCGGTCTGGCCGCCTGGATCCTTCGCCCCGACCCCGACCCGGAGCGGTGGCGTCGGGGGGCAGCGGGTGAGGTGGCAACAGCGGTGCTGCTCACCCGCCTTCCCCGCCGCTTCGTCGTGCTGCACGACCTGCGGATCCCTGGCTCCCGGGCCAACGTCGATCACCTGGTCATCGGCCCGACGGGCGTCTGGGTCGTGGACAGCAAGTCCTACCGGGCCAGGATCCGTGTCCGTCGAGGCGCGGCGTGGGCCGGCGAGCACCAGGTGCCGACGGCGGCGGCCGGCTGGGAAGCCGGGCAGGTTGCCCGTCTCGTCGGCCTACCCGTGGGGGCGATGGTGGCCGTGCACGGAGAGGGTTTGCGGCGCCGCGGCATCGTGGTCAGCGGTGTGCCCGTCATTCCAGCCCGTCGGGTCTGCCGGCGAATCCGCCGTGGCCGTCGAGTGCTCAGCCGCGGGGACGTGTCGGCCCTCGCCAGAGAGGTGGCGGCCTCACTCCGGGGAGAGAAGTCCACCGCCCGAGGTGGCTTTCTCTCCCCGAAATGACCTCAACGGCGCGAAGGGCCCTCAATCGACGAGAGCAGACACGTTGGGGGCGGCGACGGGGCGGGTCGGGGGTGGTGGGGGCGTCGTCCTCACATGGTCCTCGTACAGGTCCACCTTGGCGGGGATGGCAAACGGGGCGGCCACCCCGGCGATCAGGCATTCGCCCGGCATCAGCGTCTGGATCTCTTTCCCGAGCGCACTGATGTCCTGCTTTGCCGATGACCGCAGTATGGAACGGTCCTTTTCGTCGGCCAGCCCCAGGATGAAAAAGGTGTTGAACTGACTCAACAGTTCGTCATCGAGCAACTTGGGCTGCTGGGTGATGGCGCAGATACCGACGTTGAACTTGCGTCCCTCCCGCGCGACTCGGGGAAAGACATTGGACTCCCGGTCCTTGCTGGCCGAGAGGACCCGCTGAGCCTCCTCGAGCACGATGGCAACGATCGGCATTCGCTCGTGCCGGTCCGGCTCCGAGAGGTAGGCCGTTTGCCACTGTTCGAGGATTCGTCGGGTCAGATACGACGCAACCAGCACCTCCTCGGTGGAACCGAGCCCGCTCACGTCGATCAGGACCACTTTTCCCGCGAGCAGGTCCCTGACCACGGCCCCGCCCACGGAGATTTTCGGGTCGGTCGCGACGCACGGCAGCTCCACGATCCTTCGCGCCCGGCGATGGACGACCTGGAGGGTGTTGAGGGCGACGCGTCCGTTGAGTTCGACTTCTCGAAAGCCGGCGAGGTCGTCGAGCGCCGCGAATTCCCCCAGCCAGGACAGCCCGGTCCCGCCGTAGTGGCGCTCCAGCTCAAACAGCGCCTCCTCTTGCGGGCGGCTCCAGTCGTAGGCGGTGCGAAGGTCGTCCACCGAGAGCTCGGCAACGCTGATGCGGAGGGCAGTCGTGTTGGCGAGAGAACGGGCGCTGTAGGTACGCAGTTCGTCCCGGGCCCACGGATGGCGCCGCAACGCCGAGCGGTGTTCGCCATGCGGATCAACGATCAGGAGGCCGTAGCGCCCGTTGGCGGTCATGACGCCGGCGGCCAGCCTCCGCAACAGGTTTGATTTGCCCATCCCGGTCGTGGCGAATATGCCGACGTGGCTGGCGAGGGCGCGGCCGGGGATTCCGACCGCGAATGGGACCACCGTCTCGCCACTTCGCAGGCTCCCGACCATGAGGTCGCCCATGCGACTGGCGAGGAAGGAAAAGTCCTCCGGTCCCGGAGTCACCACACGCGAGAACTGGGTCGGCAGGCTCTTGGGCTTGC
>JBPYFF010000086.1:0-7527 GCA_051984455.1 Acidimicrobiales bacterium
CGCCGACCCGAGTCCATCTCGATTGCGACCTCACGATCTCTGGTCGGCGTTGGGGGCACCGCCAAGAGCGTGCTTCGAGTTCGTCGTTACTGCGCCGCTGCGGCCGACACCGAGCACCGAGACCGCCCCGCCAGTAGAAACGGTCACTCTCGACGTCAGCAAAGAGCCGCGGCCCCCAACGCCTAGCCTTGCCGCACCACCCAGAGGCCGCTCGGCCGATTCGGCGAAGACGGGACCAGCCGGCCGACGTCGAGCGGGCTCGGCGGGACAAGACGCGGGATCGGGCACTTCAACGCCGGGCCGCCCCATCACACCTGGTCGGACGAGGTGGACGGCCTTTCGCATCCGGGAGACCGGGACCGAAACAGACAGCAAGCGCTGACGCTGACGGCGTCAAGGAGTGAATGAGAACCACTGCGACTGGTCCTAGATCAGACCAACCTTCATGGCGTAAGCGACAGCATGCAGGCGGTTCTTGAGGTTCAGACGGGACGTGAGGTCGTGTATGACGTTCTTGATCGTCCGCTCGGAATAAGCGAGTCTCCGAGCGATCTCGGCGGTGTCAAGTCCATCCGCGAGCAGCCGCAACACGTCGAGCTCCCGGTCGGTGACCCCGCTCGGTCCGATACCTCGCGGAGCCAGCACGTCTCTCTGGAGGCGACTCATCTGCACCATCAATCGGCCAAGGAGGTCGGGCGCGAGCGTCCCGTTACCGTGGACGGCGGCCATCACCGCCGCCTCAAGACCCTCTGGCGTGGTCTCACGCCGGCGGAGCACGCCACAGGCGCCGACTTCAACTGCTCCCATCAGGCCGGTATCGTCCAGCTCCGAGACGACGAGAACGACTCGCGGACAGCCGTTGCGCTGTACCGCCCGAACCGTGCGGCTGCAGGATTCATCGACGGCGTCAACAATCACCACCGCGACCTCGGCCGAATCGATGTCGCCGTCATCGACGATCAGGATGTCCGGCCGACTACGAAGCTGCGTGGCAACTCCCGCCTGGGAGATGCCATCTTCTCCGAAGACGAACACACGTACCCGTGACATTCTGCTCCTCCCGCGTGTGGTGCCCTCTCTCGTTCAGGCCCGGTGGGGAGCATGCACAGCGGCCTTTACGAGCACTCCACCATGACTCAACGGGCACCATCTCTTACCCAAAAGGATCCATACCGGACAGGTCTGGGACCGGTGCCCGTCATGACACCCAGCCCCTGCGCTGCGGCGCGCCTCTCAGGTGTGGAGCGAGCCCCCGACCAGCGATTGGGCTTCGGCGGCGTTCCTCCGATCGAGGGTAATCGTCACTTTCTCCCTCGCTCGACCCTCGACACTGCTACTTGGACGTATCAGCTGTCGTGCAGGATGGCGAGATTCGCCCCCGCCGCGATAGCGAAAGGGTGGCTGCTGCACGATCGGGCAACGCGCAGCGCCCGATTGGTCGCCCGGCGGAACTGGGGGCGGACTGGTTGCCTGGTACATCATCGTTCCATGGTCGACCATGGTCTGTGACGTCTGCTCCCAGGACAGCGCGCCCGGGGTCAAGTTCTGCTCGAACCCGAGCTACCAGTGCTTTCTCCATTGGGACGCCATGGACAGCCAACCGTCGTCAGCGAGCCCGCCGCGAGCAGCTCAGCCTGCGGCCTCCCAGCGGCAGGCCCACTTCGCTTACCTGCACTCATCGATGAGCAACCGGAAGGGATCCAACTCATGACCTCCAGCTATGTCCCCGAAACGACACCCGGCGGGGTGGAAGGCCAGGCCACCCGAGCCGCGTGGTTCGCCGAGCAATTCTCGAAGATCCACGAAAATGTCCAGGGCTTCATAAGAGGCAAGAGCTCCGTTGTGCACCTTGCCCTTGTCGGCATGATGGCTGAGGGCCATATTTTGATCGACGACATCCCGGGTGTCGGGAAGACATCGCTCGCCAAGGCCATCGCCAATTCGATCTCGGGTTCAGTGAGCCGCATACAGTTCACGCCGGACCTGCTCCCCGCCGATGTCACCGGTACTCAGATCTGGAATTCGGCCGAGCAGGAGTTCCGGTTCCACCCGGGACCGGTCTTCGCCCACATCGTCGTCGGTGATGAGATCAACCGCGCTTCGCCCAAGACCCAATCGGCCATGCTCGAGGTCATGGAGGAGCGCCAGGTCACAGCCGACGGCACCCCCTACCTGGTGCCCCGGCCCTTCTTGGTCTTCGCGACGCAGAACCCCGTTGAGTTGGACGGCACCTACCACCTGCCCGAGGCGCAGATCGACCGTTTCATGATGCGCATGTCCATCGGCTATCCGGAGCATGGTGCCGAGGTGCAGGTCATCCGGGATCGCAACGCTGGCAGCCTCGTCGACCAGGTCAAGCCGGTAGTCGACACGAAGACGGTGCAGTCGATGATCACCGTCGCCCGGGAGACGTATGTGGCGCCGAGCCTGGAGAGCTACGTGGTAACGATCTGTGCCGCCACCCGCCGGATGTCGGAGTTGCGGCTTGGCGTGAGTCCTCGTGGGAGCCTGGCCCTCATCGCGGCTTCCCAAGCCTTCGCCGCATCAAGGGGCCGTGGCTTCGTTGTCGCCGACGACGTCAAGGATGTGGCTCCCTTTGTCCTTGGTCACCGAATGCTTCTGACTGCCGAGGCAGAGCTGAGCGGAAACACCGCCGACTCCCTGCTCAAGCAGATCACCACGGCCGTGCCGCTTCCCGACGAGCGGGGCTAGGCCCCGACATGCCCACCCGCAACGGCTGGTGGTTCGCGGTCCTATCCGCTGCCTTCCTCGTGGTAGGTGCGATCCTCAGCTACCGCGAGCTGATCATTATTGGATTGGCCCTCCTCGCGTGCCTCGTCGCGGCTGCCGTGGCGATCCTGCTGCGTCCCGATCTCGAGGTGAAGCGTGAGGTTGTGCCGTGCCGCGTGAACGAGGGCGACGCAGCATCTGGAGTGATCACGGTCAGCAATGTGGGACGCCGCCGGTGCGCACCCATGAGGGCTATCGAGGCGGTAGGCGACTCCTCGATGAGCATCTCGCTGCCTTCGCTGGCCGCAGGCGCAACCCATACCGCTCATTACATGCTCCCGACCGGACACCGGGGCTGCTACACCATTGGGCCTCTCCGGATAGGGCACAGCGATCCCCTCAGGTTGATCAGCTTCTCGCACGCCGACACCGGGGAGGCAACCTTGTGGGTGCACCCCAGGATCCACAAGGCGAGTCCGATCCCGACGGGACGGTCCCAAGAGCTTGAGGGCCCCGCCAACGTCCATGCTCCTCACGGGGGCATCGCATTCCACAGCCTCCGGGAGTACCAGCCGGGTGATGACCCGCGGCTTATCCACTGGCGCTCGACGGCGCGCACCGGGACCCTGATGGTCCGCCACACGGTCATCACCAATGAACCGAAGTTGATGATCGTCCTCGACACCTCCGCCGACCCGTACGACGAGGAGTCGTTCGAGGACGCGGTCCGGGTTGCCGCTTCTCTGGTCGTGGCCGGGGCAGACAAGCGCTACCCGGTCGAGTTCCGTACAACGGGCGGCGTGAAGGGCAGCGTCGACGCGACCGGTCACGGGCAAAGCGACGTGATGGACAAGCTGGCAGCCGTCGAACCGAGTGCATCTGACCCAGGGCTCCGGGCACTCGTTCCACTGGCGCCGCTGCGGGACAGAGGCGTGTCATTAGGGGTCGTCACTGGGCAGCCGACCATCGAGCAGGCCAGAACCGTCGGAGCCGTGCGTGGGCGCTACGACATGGCGACGCTCGTCCAGGTCGGGGAGCGCTTCGAGCGACCGCCACTGAGTATTTCCGGAGTGCTCGCAGTCAACGCTGGCACCAGCGCCGAGTGGGCGAAGGTCTGGAAAGTGAGGATCGGCTGATGGCTCGGCGTGCAGTTCGCAAGCTCCTCGGGAACGTGGAAGCCGTGCTGGTCGATCTCCTTGTCCTGGCGGCGATCTTTCCGTTCGGGCGGCTGTTCGCCGATCACCGCTACCTCACCCTGAGCGCGGGGGCAGCGTTCGGCGCCACCGCGTTGGCGCTCATCATCTCCCCGCGATTGCGCCTGCCGGCCGCCATCGCGGTGTCGACCGTGGCCGGATTCGGTTATCTGGCCGCGTTCACCTTTCACTCGTCGGCGCCCGCCAAGGTGTGGGATGGCGTCACCGGGAGCTGGTCGGCGCTGCTCACGGCGACCCTTCCGGCCGTAAGCAGCGCCGCCTTCATTGCGCTACCGGTCGTTCTGGCCTGGGTTGCGGCTTACGTTGGGACGGAGATCGTTCTGCGGACTCGCTGGATTGTCGGGCCGGTGATCCCGCCGTGCGGTGCCTTCGTGGTGTCCCTGCTCTTCACCGGAAAGCGCCCGGCTCCCGCGCTTGTGCTTCCGCTGGTGATGATTCTCCTGATCCTGCTCGTGGTCCTCATCAGAGCCAACAAGGCGACGAGCAAGGCCGACGGCTCGACGGTCGAGGCACAGGTGACGAGCGGAGGTTCCCGTGCCGGCATGGCCTTCGGTCTACCTAGCCTCGCCGTCGTTTGTGTGCTTGCGGTTGGGCTGGGCGCGGTCTCGCCGCTCGCGTCCGCGAGCCGGCGGGTGGACCTACGCGAGCGCTACACCCCGCCCGTCCAGCTGTCCGACGCCATAACCCCGCTAGCTCAGCTGCGAGGCCAGCTCAATAATCCCGACACCAAGCCGCTCTTCACAGTGCGCTTCAGCGGGATACCGGCCGGCCTGAATGTCAACAGGGTGCGAGTTGCCACCCTTGACGCCTATGACGGTTCCGCGTGGACGACCGATGGCTCGTTCGCATTGGCCGGTCACGAGCTGCCGTCGGGGCCGACGCCCACTTTGCCGAGCACGGTGATCCATCAGGAGTACCAGCTCGACGCGTATCCGAGCCAGTTCCTACCGGCGTTGGACCGACCGGTGCGAATCAACGGAAAGGATCTCGCATTCGACCGCGTCAGCGGGATGCTCGCCGCCCCAAACGGTGCCCCGCCGGGATTCCGCTACGGCGTCGACTCTCAGGTCGCCGACGAGAGGGTCGCAGCCCAGGAGACGGTGAAGCCGGGCAATGACCCCGCCTTCTCGGTCCTTGCCCTACCGCCGGCGGAGGGATGGCCGCACGAGGTGGTCACCTTCGCGAGCACCATCCAACCCTCGGGGAAGGGCCCGTACGGGACTTTGCAGGGGATTGCCGATGAGCTCCGTTCGAGCGCCTTCGGTTACAACACCCTGGCCAGGCCGGGGCACAGCCTCGGTGTGCTCAGCGACTTCTTGACGTCTCCCGCCGGGGCGGCCAACGGGACGTCCCGCGTGGGCTACGCCGAGCAGTTTGCCGCGGCATTTGCCGTGCTTGCTCGAGTAAAAGGGTTCCCCTCCCGGGTAGCGGTCGGTTACCGCGTTGACCCGATCGCGGCCTCGAGGGGCCTTCCAATTCCCGTCCTTCCGAAACAAGTGCACGCTTGGGCCGAGGTGAACCTCAACGGAATCGGCTGGGTCAGCTTTGACCCGACCAACCCCACCCCCCGGAACGCAATCCCACCGAAGGTGACGCTGCCGCCACCGCCACCACCGCCGCCAGTCCGGGTTCCGCCCGGCCCGCCGCACAAGCCCGGCACTCGTGGAGTCCCGGTGGCGGTCAAGCATCATCACCGCAGCTGGTTGTGGTTGCTGGCAATACCGGTTCTCCTGATCGGCGGGCCGTTGTTGGTGGTCGGCCTCAAGGTCCGCCGGCGCCGCCGGCGTTCGTCGCGAGGTTCTCCTGCCACCCGGGTGGTCGGTGCGTGGCGAGAGGTGCGTGAGGAGCTGACCTCTTACGGGTCGCCCGTCTCGCCGGCGATGACGGTGGACGAGGCGGTCCGCAGGTGTCGTGATTCCATCGGTGATGACGTCGCCACTCGCGTTTCGGTCTTCGGGCCGGCGGTGAACGATGCCCTGTACGCGCCGTTCGAACCGACCGAGCAGGCGGCGGTGGCGGCTTGGGAGGCAGAGGCCTCGTTGCGAGCGCTGCTCAACGAAAGGTCGACCCCGCAGAGGCGGGTGCTGGCCGCCATCGACCCGCGCCCGCTGGTCCACCTGCGGCGGGGTGGGAGCAACTAGCCATGCGGGTACCGAGCCCGATGGGCTATCTGCGTTCGCATCTGGTCGGGGTGGGCTCGGTGGTCATGTCGGTCGGCCTGGTCGCGGTGGTGGTGGCCGGCACGGTCGGACGCAAGGGTCACGCCTCGTCCAAGGTCGACCTGTCGACGGGCTCGGCCTGGTTTCCCTCGCCCGACGTGGGAACGGTGGCGTTGATCGACGGCACCACCGTCACCAGGGTGGCCCAGGTGGCGGTGTCAGCTGGTGGTGATCGCCTCGAGGTGATCCAGGCGGCGTCGAGCAGCTACGCCCTCGATCACAGCAGCGGCCAGGTGGTGCGGGTCGACGGGGCATCACTCAAGGCGGCCAACCCGGTCACGCTGGGGGCAGCCAACGACCAGCACCTGGCCATCCGCTCGACCGGCAAGGTCACCTGGGCGGTCGAGCGGGGTGGCACCATCGCCCAGCAACTCGATCCCGTCACCCTTGTTCCCCTGGGACCGGCCCTGGCCTTCCCCGGCAACGCCGCCGCCCCGGTGCTCGGGTCCGACGGCACCTTGTGGCTGGTCGACGGCGGACTGCTGCGCTCCCTTCGAGGCGCCAAGGTCCGCACCAGCGTGCAGCTCGCTCAGGGGGGCCCGTCCCAGCTGGTCATGGCGTCGGGCCACCCGGTCGTGCTCGACCGCGCCAGCCACCGGGCCATCGAGATCAACGCCGACTCCGGCCACCCGATGCATCAGGCCTGCTTCGACAACGCCGACGCCTCCGCCCTGGTGGCCGGCTCCAACTCCAAGACCCCCCGGGCCCTGGCCGTCAGCCCGAAGGCGGGCACGCTCATGATCTCCGACCTGAAAGGCGGCGGCTGCAAGACGGTCGTCCTCGGAGACACCTCCACCACCGACCGCTACGGCGAACCGGTCGAAGCCGACGGGTTCGTCTACGTGCCCGACTATGCCGTTGGCACCGTCATCGTCGTCGACGCCCGAACCGGCACCATCGCCGGTCGGCCGTTGGTCGACAACGACGCCGGCTACCACTTCAAACTGCTCGCCCACCACGGCTTTGTGTGGTTCGACGACGACCACGTCGACGTCGCCGGCATCGTCACCCTCAACGGAGCCACCGGAGTGTCGACCTCCCGGGGCGACACGCAAGGCAAACCAGTCACCCAGGGCAAGGGCGTCCGGCTGCCGCAAGGGCCGCCGCAAGGACCCCCGCAAGGGCCGCCGCAAGGACCCCCGCAGGGGCCGCCGCAAGGACCCCCGCAGGGGCCGCCGCAGGGGCCGCCGCACGGGCCGCCGCACGGGCCGCCGCAAGGGCCGCCGCTGGCCACGCCGACCTTTGCCTTCACTCCCAACCCCGGCGTCGCCGGCAAACCGGTCGCCTTCATGGACGAATCAGCCGGCAACCCGACCGCGTGGAGCTGGAAGTTCGACAACGGAACAGCCACCGCCGCGACATCA